>JBDSEC010000423.1:0-12845 GCA_039920205.1 Pyrinomonadaceae bacterium | reverse complement strand
ACCGGACGTTATCGCTTGGGTTGGCGCACGGCCGCAAAAGTAGGGAATTGATCGATGTATGATCTCGCGATCAGATTGGCCGATCGCCCCGGAGCCTTAGCTGAAATGGGTGAGGCGCTGGGCGCTGCCGGAGTTAGCGTTGAAGGCGGCGGCGCGTTTGTAGTACGCGGTGATGGTATAGCCCATTTTCTGGTTGAAGATCGGGATGCCGCGAGGACCGCGCTCGCGGCGGCCGGCATCGAAGTGGTTGGCGACCAACCAGTGTTGGTACAGCGTTTGCGGCAGGATCAACCCGGGCAATTAGGGAAGATCTCGCGTTTAATGGCCGACGCCGGTGTGAACATTGAGGTTCTTTACAGCGATCACCAAAATCAGCTCATTCTGGTCGTGGATGATTTGGAAAAAGGCCAAGCGGTTTCGGACAAATGGATCAGTGAGTCGAATTAATTGCTGCACTGGCTGGATCTATCAAATGAAAAGGCAACTCTTTCCCCTCAAAATGCGTATAAAATACGTGAGCCGGAGCAGATTTTCTCCTTACCGGCCAATAATTTAAATTATGAAGATCTTAAATACTATTTTGGGGCTTTTTTTGTGTTTAGGCGCAACCTGCGTTTTCGCTTCGGCCCAAACCGCCACCACATCTCCAACTCCGGCGTCGCAGGAACTCGGAATAACGCCAAATTTGGCACAGGGTGAAGTAACGGAGTTGTCTCCGGCCGACCTCAAATTGACGCTAACGACGAAACACGGAGCGATCCTGGTTACGTTGACGCCAACGACCGTCTATAAACGAATGCCCTTGGGCGAAACCGATCAGAAGAAAGCCGTTCCGACGACCTTGGCCGAGATCGGCGTAGGTGACCGGTTGATCGCGGTGGGTAAAGTGGCGGACGACAAAAAATCGGTTCCGGCCCGCCTTATCTTTGTCATGTCCAAAGCCGACGTGGCGAAAAAGCAGGCCCATGATCGCGAAGAATGGACCCGCCGGGGGATCACCGGCAAGGTGACTGCGGTCGATGCGGCGGCCAATACCATATCTGTTGCAGCCCGGACCCGCGAAGGCGAGAAACCGATCACGATCATCGAATCAAACAAAGCAACATTCCTTCGCTATGCTCCGGACTCGGTCAAATTCAGTGATGCCAAAGTTAGTTCTTTGGCCGAAGTTAAGGTTGGCGATCAACTGCGCGCGTTGGGAAATAAGAACGAAGACGGTTTGCGGTACACGCCGGAAGAGATCGTGTTTGGTTCGTTTTCGATGGTCGCCGGTGCGATCACCGCCATCGACCCAGCCAAAGGCGAGATCACGATAAAGAATTTGCAGACCAATCTACCGATGGTCATTGTGACGAATAAGGATTCGTTGTTGCGAAAGTTTCCGGCTGAAATGGCGGCGATGATGGCTCGGCCCAATGGAACGAACGGTGGACCAAACAGTGGCAGTTCGACTGGGCCCGGCGGTGCACCTGCGGGCAGCGCACCGGCGGGACAAACAAATGGGCCACGCCGGATGGGTGGCGATGTCGATGCGATGCTTGAGCGATTGCCGGCGGTCACGCTCGTTGAACTTAAGAAGGGCGACATGATCGCGGTTTCCAGCACCAAGGGATCTGATCCGGGCCGCGTGACAGCGATCAAACTGCTGGCCGGGATCGAGGCATTTATGACCGCCGCCGCGGGACCACAGCGTCCGGGCGGCGCGGGACAACCCCCGTCGATGAATCTTCCCGGGTTGGACAGCATAGGATTACCCTAGTTACTGGATCGTTTTTTGAATTCATTCGCCGGCCGATTGTTTCCGGCCGGCATCTTGCTTAAGGTTTGTGGGAATCATACAGAGGATCGGATCAATGCGTTTTTATCTCAGGTGTCTTAGTGTTTTGTTGGTTTTGTTGGTCGGCGGCTTGGTCTCAGTCGGTATGGCGCAGTCGGACCAGTCAGCGATCAAGTCCGGAAGTGTTCATGGTCAGGTTTTTGACGAAGCGAGCGCGGTGATCGTCGGGGCGGATGTCGCCCTGACCAATGATCAAGGCGTTACCAAAACCGCGGTCACCGACAAGGCCGGGAACTTTACTTTTACGGGAATCGCGCCGGGAGTCTATTCGCTCACGGCCGGCTCGACCGGTTTTGCGGTTTTTGAAAAGGCGGATGTCGAGGTGACCGTTGCCCGGCGGACCGAACTTAAGATCACTCTCGCCGTGGCTTTGGAAAATCAAAGCGTAACCGTGACCAGCGAGCCTTTGATCAGCACCGACCCCGAAAACAATACCGGCGCGTTGGTGTTGCGTGGTACCGATCTGGATTCGCTGCCCGATGATCCGGACGAACTCGCTGCCGCGTTGCAAGCATTGGCCGGCCCGTCGGCTGGCCCCAACGGTGGGCAGTTCTTTATCGATGGATTCTCGGGCGGCCGCCTGCCGCCGAAGGAAGCGATCCGCGAGATCCGCATTAATCAGAATCCATTCAGCGCAGAATTTGACCGGCTTGGATTTGGCCGGGTTGAGATCCTAACCCGTCCGGGTTCCGACAAATGGCGCGGAAGCGGGTTCTTCAATTTCAATAATCAGAATTTGAACTCGCGAAATCCGTATGCGATCAATCGGGCGCCGCACAAGTCGCTTCAGTACGGCGGCAATATTTCTGGCCCGATCGTATCCAAGAAATCGTCGTTCTTTTTGGATATCACCAAGCGCGATACTGACGACAATGCGGTCATCAGTGCGATCGTTTTGGGGGCGGGGCTGAATCCGGTTCCGCTGAATTTAGCGGTCGTGACCCCGTCGCGGTTCTTTACGATCAGCCCGCGATTCGACTATGCCCTGAACGCGCAGAACACTTTGGTGGCGCGCTACAGCTTCACGCGCCGAAGGTCCGATAATTTGGGTGTCGGCGGTTTTTCGCTGCCGCAGCGGGCCTATGCATCTACGAATACAGAAAACCAGATCCAGCTGACCGAGACCGCGATCTTGACCCCGACGGTCATAAACGAAACCCGGTTTCAGTTCGTGCGCTCGGAAAACACTCAAACGGGTGACAATTCGGTTCCTACCGTGAATGTGTCGTCCGCGTTTTCGGGCGGCGGTGCACAGGTAGGTAATAACTTCACCAACACGAACCGTTTCGAGTTACAGAACTTCACGACCTGGGCTTGGAAACAGCATGCGTTAAAGGCCGGTGGCCGCGTGCGGAATGTCCGCACCGACGATTCAAATTCGTCGGGCTTTGGCGGTAGCTTTACTTTCAGCGGGTTTAATCAGTGTTTGTTCGTCGTGGGCCCCTGTGCGATCCCATCGGATCAGCAGGTGATCAGTTCGATCGACCAGTATCGCCAGAAACTTTTGGGTAATGCGGGCGCGTCCTATAACCCGAACCAATTCAGTATTACGGTTGGTAATCCGCTGGCTGATGTTAGCCAAACCGATCTTGGTTTGTTTGTACAGGATGATTGGCGTCTGCGATCGAATTTTACGCTCAGCCTGGGTCTGCGGTACGAAAACCAGTCCAACATTTCCAGCAATATGAATTTTGCTCCGCGCGTTGGATTCGCCTGGTCGCCGGGCGGGGGCGGCGCCCGCCAGCCCAAGACGGTGCTGCGCGGTGGCTTTGGCGTATTTTATGACCGGTTCAGCGAGAATTTCACGTTGCAGGAAGAACGATTGAATGGTATCACTCAGCGCCAATATATCCTGCGCTATGTGCCGATTCCGGTTTCGGCGGCGGATCTGGTTGCGAACCAACTGTTGAGCCAGGCGGTGTTTACGCAATCCGGGGTGACTAATGCACCGACGGCCGCACAACTGGCAGCATTAGCACCCAGTGCGATCACGACCCGCGTCATAGCTGATGATCTGCAATCGCCCTATACCATGCAGGGCGCTTTCAGTCTGGAGCGGCAGCTGCCATTCAAACTCACCGGCTCGGCCACATTAATTACGTCGCGTACGCTTCATGTGCTCCGTTCGCGCAATATCAACGCGCCGCTGTTTGCCGGTGGTCCGCGCCCGATGGGTGCAAGTGCTGGTAACGTTTATCGCTACGAATCCACCGGCCGGCAAAACCAGAATCAACTGATCGTAAGCGTAAACACGCGGTTCAATCCCAAGTTTACGATCTTCTCGAATTACATCTTAAGCAAGATCAGTAACGACTCGGACGGCGCGGGTTCGTTTCCGGCTTACAGCTATAGTTTTGCGGGCGAATATGGGCGATCGGGTTTCGATGTCCGTCATCGGATGATCATTGGTGGTTCGTTTACTTTGCCCTGGGATGTTCGGTTGAATCCGTTCGTGATCGCTTCATCTGGCGTGCCGTTCAATATCACTAGCGGTGAAGACACCAATGGTGATTCGGTCTATTCCGAACGTCCAACGTTTGCCCGGCTGGCTGGACGTTGCGACGAACTAAACCTGAACAGTTCGTTCTGTACTCGAGCGATAGGTCAGGATCCGAATGCGATCGTGCCGCGCAATTTCGGGCAGGGTCCGGCAAGCTTCATCGCCAATTTGCGAGTCAGCAAAACGTTTGGCTTTGTGTCGCGTACAAGCGCGGCGGCGGCGCAACCGGCCGGCACTGGTACGCCCAATGCGGGCGACCAACGCGGTGGTGGAGGGCGGCCCGGCGGTGGCGGTCCTGGCGGCGGCGGTGCCCGTACCGTAATAGGTGGCCCTGGTGGAATGATGGGCGGTGGCGGCGCCCCTAGTGGTTTGGCGGATAAAAAATACACGTTGACCTTTTCGGTCCAAGCCAGCAATTTGCTCAACACCAATAACAAGGGTGTACCGATCGGTTCATTGTCCTCACCACTGTTCGGTCAATCCGTAAGTACGGGCGGCTCATTTGGATTCTTTGGCGGCGGCGGTGGTGGCGGTGGCGGCGGAAGTTCTACCGGTAATCGCCGGGTCGAGCTGCAATTGCGATTTGGCTTCTAACCGATCCTTATCTGGTAAAGTTTGGAGATTCCCCGGTCGGGGGGGCCAGCGGGACAAAGCTAGTAGTTCAATTGGACGGTCCTAATTCGTAATAAGCGCGTGATCGCGGGTGGGGATAACAAAAATGAAACTTAGATACTTTTGCGTGATGGCAGTTGGTTCGATCTTCATTCAAACCGCCCTAGCACAGGATCCGAAACCCGCGCCCGGACCCAAGCCTACCGTGTCAGCTGTGACCAATGTGACAGTGGCGGCGAAGGTCGAGGTAAGTATACCGCCACCGAATCCCGCCCTTACCAATTCGACCAGCGCGATGGACTTGGCACGCGCGGCCTTGGCGGCCCACGGCGGCGAGAAATTTCGGCAACTAAAGACGTTGTTTATGACCGGTTCGGCCGATGTTTCATCACAACAAATGGCGCAAGTTTTGCCGGCCAAGTTCAACATGACCTACAAAGGCGATCGAACCAGATTGGATCTCAAGTCGGTGATGTTTGATATCTTTGCGATCAGCGATGGGTCGCGCTCGTATTCGTCATTCAAAGGATTCGCGATGCCCTCGCTGAATAAATTTGGGACCCGCGTGCTGACCAAGATCGACCAACCTGGTTATGTAGTTTCAGAGTTACCGAACAAGAAGAAATTCCGGGCGTTTCGCATCACCGATCCGGAGGGCGACGCAACGGACTTTTATATCGATCCGGTTACTGGACGGGTAGCGAGTTACGAATTCAGCTATATGGGCGCGCGTTCCGTGGTCGAGCACGACAAGTTTCGTATTGTTGACGGGGTTTTGATCCCGGAGAAATTCGCTCAGCGATTCGAAATGGGCAATGTGGGAGCGATCTTTGCCGACTTTAAAGTCAAAGAGGTCCAGATCAATCTGGATATCGCAGATGACGTGTTCGCAATTCCGGATCAGCAGTAAGCGTACTTTGTGCGGAAGATCAAGGCGTCTGGTCTTGACCCATTTGACGCCTACGCGCCTCTGCAACTAACCGTTCAGCAAAAGTACGATATTGAATCAATGGACTCGTTCCCGCATAAACTTCAACTTCGTCTGATCTGACTTTGTAGTCATAATGAGGCGAGAATAATGCCTCAAGATCTGCTTGAAGTGCTTGCACCATTCGGCGCCAGTAATTGGTCGAGATTGTTGCGTCGAGCGAAAAGTTCAACGCTTCGTTAACTGAATCTATGGTACTTGCCATATTTTCGATCCCCCTGAAAGGTAGTCAGCGCGTCGGGCGAATCTTCTGTTAGGGTTGCTGGTTAATCGGCATTCCGATCGATCACGCAGCGTTCGGTTCCCTAAAGTTCATCCTGGCGTCCCCCGTGCCTTGTTGCCAAATGGCAGCGCAATTTACGTTTTCACAAACCGCCGCGTAACATTCGCACGCCATTCCTTCCAGTTCAGCGCGGTCAGTTATGACGATTCGTCCGCGACTATAATCGATCGCACCCGCTTTTTTCAGAGCGTTGGCCGCAACGGTTATCCCGGCTCTGCGGGAACCCAGTCGTCGGGCGATGCTTTCCTGAGTCAAAGGAAGCGCCGATGTTTCCGATCGGTCCCGTACCATCAATAACCACGAGCACAATTGTTCTACGATGGTGTGACGGCTACGGCAAACCGCGCGCCTAGTGACCTGTGAGAAAAGATCTTGATAGCTGGCGGACAAGGCAGCGCCGAGCCGCGGCAGGGTCGGCAGAAACTCGTTCAACGTGGCGGCACGTATTCTGAGCGTAGCGCCCGCTAAGTCGATGACGGTCCAATTTCGCGTACGCCCGTCGCCCATAAACGCCGACAACCCGATCACTCCGTCATTCCCGATCAGTCCGGCTTCAACCGTCGAGCCGTCCTCCAAGACGGTCAACCGGGATGCGACCGCGGTCAAGGGAAAATAGATGGAGTCAATAACATGTTCAGCCGGGTAGACGGTTTGACCAGCATCAAATCTAACCAATTGAAGACGCGGCCGGAGTCTCTCCAATTCCGTCACTGGAAGTCGGGCCAACAAGCGATTCTGCTTGGGATCGACTTCTGATCTGACGACCGAATTCAAGAAAGACGGATTGCGGACCTCGAACCCACGCAATGGGGCGAACGAGTTTGCCAGACTTCGATTCCCGTCGTCCATATGATTCATAAGTCCACCTTTATTCATAAGCCCACCTTTTCCGGCCAAACCGGACCCATCTTTTCGTACCTACGTTCGTAACTAGGATGGACGAGGTGCAAGCCTTGTGCCGAAGCAAAGATGTCGTGCGGGCATTACATTAATCGCGGGTTTTGGCGTGAGATCTGAGAAGTGATGAATCTGTCGCTCTAGTGGTGTGCATGCAATCAATGCGCTCTGTACGGAAACGCACCGTCACAAAATAGTTAAGAAGGATGCGGAAGGCGATTACGGGGAATTAACGGAAGTCCATCCACCCCACAACCGCCTTCAAAATACGTGGAAGCCTATTTACCGGCCGGGGCTTTTTTGTCGCTTGTGGCGTTCGGGCTGCCATCGGCCGCGACGCGCAAATTATTCTTAACGGATTTCACGCCTTCGATCTCTTTGGCCAGTTGCTCCGCTTTGGTTTTCTGCCCCGCATTGGCTACCGAACCGGAAAGCGTGACCGCATTGTTAGCAACGTCCACGTCAATGGTCGAATCGCGGAGGTCGTCAGCGGCGGCTAACGCACTTCGGGTCTTTACCCAGAGCCACACGTCTTCGGCACCGTCCCCTACCGTCCGGCCCAGGTCCTTAGCTTGCTTGCGATACGAGTCCTTGTCCTTATCGACATCCTCACGGGAAAGATTTCCGTTGCGTTTCGCCGCCGGTGTCGGAGTCGAGTTTGCGTTGGCCAAGGTGGCGTTTTCGTTTCGTGCCGTCCCATTGGCGTTGTTAGTGTTGCCCGTAGTGTCGCAGCCCAGACAAAGCCCGGCCAAAACCAATGTACCCATTAGGGCTAACAGTTTGATAGAACTCATATTTCAACTCCCTTTTTGCATGTTTTCCGATTTGATTTCTTACGTCGATGCCCCAACGATATGCGGGCACGACATGATTGTCTGTACGCAGGCGTACGAATTTTCGGGAATTGCTCCCGTTGTGGCCTGCGGATTGCTCCACTCTGCAAATGTGATGAATTTTGCCCTCATGTGGCATATAATGTGCCGAAAACATGCAGCGAGTATTTGATAGGTAGTTTATTAAACCCGAGACGCAGATCATGACGGTGATTGTGATCGCGCCTTTGTTGAGGAATCAGGAGGACGAGATGCGTAGATTGGTAAGGGGCGGCCGCGTGTTGGCGGCGCTAATAGTAGTGATGAGCTTCAATATTTTGCCCGCGACGGCGACAACCAGTCCGAAGGACCGGAGTGCGGATGCGATTCGGCATTCAAATGCGGCGGCGGTTGTGTTTAACCAGATCATGGCGGCACCCGATAAAGGGATCCCGCGTGACCTTATCCGCAAGGCGAAAGCGGTGGTCGTATTCCCCGGTGTCGTTCATGCTGCCTTTATCGTCGGTGGCCGTGGCGGCCAAGGCGTCATCAGCAAACGGACCGGCAACGGTTGGAGCACACCCGCCTTTTTTAATATTGGCGGCGGCAGCATCGGTTTGCAGATCGGCGCTCAAAAGACCGACATCGTAATGTTGATCATGAACGATGAAGGCCTGCAGGGATTGCTGGAAGATAAATTCGAGATCGGCGGGGAAGCGAGTGCTGCTGCCGGTCCGGTCGGTCGGACCGTGTCGGCGACGACGAATGCCACGTTGGATGCGGGGATCCTAAGCTACTCGCGCAGCAAAGGGCTCTTTGCCGGGATCTCGCTTAAGGGAGCGGCCATTACACCTGACAATGATCTCAACGAAGCCGTTTACGGTATCAAGGCGAGAGATGTTCTGTCCGATGGTCAGATGACCATGACGCCGCCGAAGGGCGTTTTGATCTTTCCGCAGACCTTGAAGCGGTATTCAGGTCGGTAATCGACACCTAAGTAATTTTATAGTCCGGCCGGCCCGGGGTTTATGCAAGCATAGTTGTTGCGTTTGCCCTCGACCGGTCGGGCTCTTTGTTTGTCTGACACGCAGGATGATAATCTCGAAAACGTCACGTATGACCAACGTAATTCTTCCAGTAGGGTACGCCCGGTGAAATTCCCGCGCGCCAGCGGCGTTTTGTTGCACCCAACTTCGCTACCAGGACCATACGGGATCGGCGATCTAGGTCCGGCCGCGTATGCCTTTGCCGATTTTCTGATCGCCGCGGGGCAGAAATATTGGCAGGTACTGCCCTTGGGTCCGACCGGATACGGCGACTCGCCCTACCAGAGCTTTTCCGCGTTTGCGGGCAACACGAATTTGGTCAGCCCCGAGTCTCTCAGTGATGGCGGCTGGCTGACCGGGAAAGATCTTGCCGACTTTCCCCAGCTATCTGCCGAGCGGGTTGATTTTGGTAACGTGATCGAGGCTAAAGCGGAATTATTGAGGCATGCTTTTGCTAAATTTCGAGACGACGCTTCGTCCGGCGATCGGGCCGACTTTGAAGGATTTTGCGATGAAGCCTCCCCGTGGTTAAACGACTATGCGCTGTTTCGCGCGATCAAGAGCGCAAACGGCGGCGCCGCTTGGATCGATTGGGAAACTGGCCTGGCACAACGAGACAGCGGGAGAACCGACGAGATCGCGGGCGAATTGGCCGAACCGATCGTGCAACAAAAATTTTGCCAATATCTCTTTTTTCGACATTGGTTTGCACTGAAAAACTACTGTAACGAACGCGGGCTGCAGATAATTGGTGACCTTCCGCTTTTCGTCGCACACGACTCGGTTGATGTTTGGACCTTGCCGGATCAATTCAAACTGAACGCGGACGGAACGCCGCGGATCGTGGCTGGGGTTCCGCCCGACTATTTCAGCGCCACTGGTCAACTATGGGGAAACCCCATGTACGATTGGGAGCAGATGGCCACCGATGGTTTCGGTTGGTGGATCCGGCGATTGCGTCATGCGTTCCAATTACATGATGTTGTTCGTCTGGATCACTTTCGCGGACTCGCGGCCTGTTGGGAGGTGCCCGCGGGCGAGAGCACGGCCGTGTATGGAAAATGGGTTGACGTACCCGGCCGCGCGCTGTTGGAAGCCGCTACGAAAACATTGGGCGAACTTCCGCTGATCGCAGAAGACCTCGGTGTCATCACGCCAGAGGTCGAGTGGTTGCGCGACGATCTTGGTTATCCCGGCATGCGCGTGCTTCAATTCGGTTTTGGATCCGATTCGGCGAACGAGCATTTGCCGCACAACTATGTGAATAGCGTAGTGGCATATACGGGAACCCATGACAACGACACTACGGTGGGTTGGTTTAATGCCAGAGGGGATGATGTTCCAACCAGAGACAATACTGAAGTTGAAAGGGAACACAACTTTGCGTTGCGTTATCTCAATGGCGATGGGTCATCGATAAATTGGGATTTCGTTCGGTCGGTTTGGGCATCAGTAGCCGACACGGCGATCGTGCCGTTGCAGGATCTATTGGGAAGGGACGGTCAAACGCGGATGAATCGGCCGGCCACGGAATCGGGTAACTGGGCCTGGCGGTATTTGGACGGAGTTTTGACCCGTGAGCTGACCGAGCAACTGCGAGAACAAACGGAGCTTTACGGCCGTCTCCGAAAGTGAGATCCGAACGAGGGATATTTTCAAGGAGGGTAGTAGTTTTGCGAGCTGAGCTATTGGCGCGGGTGAAACAGGCGGATCATTCTCCGCTGATCGACGGTGATACGGCTGTATTTATCCACCGCGGAGCTGCCCGTCGCGTTGAGATCGTGGGAGATTTTACCGGTTGGCGTCCGCGTCGTTTGGCGTTGCGAAAAGTTCGAAACCACGATATTCGCTATTTCGAGGCGCAGTTTCCCCGCGCGGCGCGCATCGAATACAAGTTTATCGCGGGCCGTAGGTGGATCGAAGACTCGTTGAATTCGCGTCGTGTCGATAATGGGTTAGGCGGAACGAATAGCTATTTCACGATGCCGGGGTATCGCGAGTCACCAACAAGTTCGGCCTTTGAAGGTGGACCACATTTGGAACGGCTCATCGTGCAAAACTCGACGCCAGATAGCCGGCGGGTCGTAACGGTTTATCTTCCGCCCGGTTACACCACGTCTGGGGAGGACTTTCCGGTCCTCTACTTACAGGATGGTACCGAGTACATTGCCCGGGGTTTTGCGGCCGCGATCGCCGAACGGTCGATCAAACGCGGAGAAGTTCGACCCTTCATCATCGTATTCGTGGATCCGCGCGATCGAATGCGCGAATATTGGGCTAGCGACCGGTTCGCGGACTGGATCGCCAGAGATGTCGTTCCCGTGATCGATGGGCGGTTTCGAACGATCCGTGATCGCGATGGCCGGGCGTTGCTCGGCGCTAGTCTGGGCGGCGTGGCATCGATCTGGACGGCGATCAAATATCCAAACTTGTTTGGACGCGTTGGAGGGCAATCTTCTTCGTTTTGGATCGATCGCGGTCGAGTGATAAATTCTCTGGCGGAATTGCCCGGGCCTGGTTCACTGCCGTTCCGATTCTATTTTGATGTTGGTCGGATCGAGGGAGCTGATACCCACCGCCGGGTAGCGGATACGCTTAACCGAAAAGGCTATCCGTTAACCTATCGTGAAGCTTGGACGGGACATAATTGGTCCAGTTGGCGTGACCGTTTGGCCGAGGCTTACCAGGCACTGTGGCAATAGAAATGGCTGGAATTAATACAAACAACGACGTGGTGATCGCGGTGGATCTGGGCGGGACGAATTTGCGTACCGCAATGGTCGATCAGGCCGGTGGACTCCACCATCGCAATAAACACTCGACCCCCCGCGATAACCTGGCCCACGCCATCGTCAACGCCTTGGCCGCATCGATCAACGAATGTATCGCCGCGGATGAAGGGCGATCGAAGGTGGTCGCGATCTCCATCGCGATTCCCGGAACCGTTCATACGGACTTGGGAACGGTGATGAACGCACCGAACCTGCCTTGCCTGAACGGCTTCGATCTGGCGTCGGCCTTGCGTACCGCGATCGGTCATGAAGTACGGATCGAAAATGATGCGAACGCCGCCGCCGTAGGTGAGTTGTGGCAAGGGGCGGCCCGCAGTGTTAAGTCCATGCTTATCTTTACTTTAGGCACCGGGGTTGGCGGCGGCATTGTGTTGGACGGAAAGCTGTGGCGGGGAATTGATGGTACGGCCGGTGAGTTGGGACACATCGGCGTCGTCTATGACGGCCCTCCATGTGGGTGCGGCAGCCGCGGTTGTGTCGAACAATTCGCATCGGCCACGGCGATCGTTCGGCAGACGCGCGAACTGGCCGGGACGTACCCGGCTTCATCATTGCCGCAAGAGGATCCATTGACTGCGCAGAAGGTCTACCTCGCCGGCTGCGCGGGTGATGAACTGGCTATCGAAGTCTTTCACCGCTTGGGTCGGTATCTGGGCATGGCCATGGCCACCATGGTCGACGTGTTCAATCCCGAAATGATCGTAGTGGCCGGCGGCGTGGCGGCTGGCTGGGATCTCTTTATCGAATCGGTCCGCGCGGAAATAAAGGCGCGCACCTTTCCTGAACCCGGCCGCCGGGTGCAAGTGGTACGCGCCCTTTGTGGTGACGACGCCGGTCTGTTCGGTGCCGCCCAGTTGGCATTTTCGGCGGCCAAAACAATTAAGTAGCTAACCCAGCACGCCGATCTATCCACTTGAAGACAAAGTGGCTGCCCACGGCAAACAGTACGATCGCCATAAGACCAAACTGCAGATCGTTGGCGCTATCGGTTGGGGTCCAAAGCCGCTTTCCACCCCAGAACTTCTCATCCCAAAGTTCCAGTACTTCGTAATAGGCAGAAAAGGCAAAGGCGATCGTC
>JBDSEC010000422.1:0-7708 GCA_039920205.1 Pyrinomonadaceae bacterium | reverse complement strand
CCCAAGCTGGCTTTCATTTCGGTGGTCGCGGTCGATATTTGGCAATGGACACCGTTTATGTTCTTGGTGTTGTTGGCCGGATTGCAAGCGATCCCTCGCGAACCCTATGAAGCCGCCCAGATCGACGGTGCGTCCTGGTGGCAATCGTTCGTGCATATCACCTTGCCCATGTTGAAGCCCGCCATTCTGATCGCCCTGTTATTGCGCACGATGGACCTGTTACGCGTGTTCGATCAGATCTTCGTGTTGACCGAGGGCGGCCCGGGTTTCGCGACGGAGACGGTCAGCCTTTACATCTATCGCGCGGCGTTTCGCTTTGGCGATTTTGGTTACGCGGCCGCCATGTCATTTGTGCTGTTGTTGATCACTAATATCGTCAGCGCGATCTATCTACGTTTCCTGACCCAGCCGGCCGAGCGAGAGGGCGCTTCATGAGCGGCCTCAAACGAATCTGGCCGCGGATCGGCCGCTATCTGGTTCTGGCTGGCGCCGTACTGTGCGCGGTAGTGCCGATCTATTGGATGGTGACGATCTCGTTGAAGACCGAGGTAGATCAATTTGCTGTCCCACCCAAATGGTTTCGGTTCGCACCAACTTTGGCACATTACCAAGACGCTTTCGTCGAGCGATCATTTGGTCGGTATCTGTTGACCAGCGCCATCGTTGCGGTAATCTCGACCCTGTGCGCGTTGATCATCGGCACCTTGGCGGCATACGGACTGGCGCGGTTCCGCTGGCCACGCCGGATGAACACGCGGTTGTCGCTGTGGATACTATCGACCCGCATGTTCCCGCCGATCGTCACGGCGATCCCGCTTTTCTTATTGATGCGCGATCTGTTCTTGTTGGACACAGTGCTGGCTTTGGTTATTGCTTATACCGGATTCAATCTGCCGTTCGTGGTTTGGATGATGCGCGGATTCTTTATGGAATTGCCGCGCGAATTGGAAGAGGCGGCGTTAGTCGATGGCGATTCGCGCTTGGGGGCATTGTGGCGGGTGATACTGCCACTGGCGGCGCCGGGCCTGGCCGCCACGGCGGTCTTTTGCTTGATCGTCTGCTGGAATGAATTTCTCTTTGCTTTGATCTTAACGCAGACGGACGCGGCCATGACGTTGCCCGTGGGCATTGCCGGGCGCGTAACCCAATATGAAATTCAATGGGGAGTGATGAGCGCCGCCGGTGCCGTGGCGATGATCCCGATCATGGTGTTTGCCCTGTCGGTTCAGCGCTATCTGGTGAGGGGGTTGTCGCTCGGTGCGGTGAAGGGCTGATCCGACTCTACGAAAGCATCGCCATCAGGTTGTGCGGGATAGTACCCAAATAGGCGACCGCGGTTTCCGGACCATGCCAGCCCAGCGCGGCCAAACCAGTCACGGCGTGGATCATCATAATGCAGACGTATACACCAAGCGCTAAGGTAAGCCCACGTCGGGCGATCTTAAGATCCGAATATTTATAAAGCACCATCGCCGCCGCCGCGCCGATCGCCAACTTCACTCCTAAAAACGGGGCATTACCCATCTCTAGGAAATAAGCCATCAAACCGTTACCCTCGGTCGCCAAATTCGCGCGCACCCAGAAAATGGTCAATTGCGCATCGAACCAGTTCATCAGGAAAAGAAGAATGCATTTCGCCAAAATGCTCATTTGTACAAAGCCCCTACGATGCCAACGGTGTTTAAACTCGGCCCTAAAAGCCGAAACCCCCAGTTTTTACACTGGGGGTTCCCTAAACTTCTCGGGAGAAAATAACGTAATTCAAATCTACCCAAATGATAGTTGCAATCGAATGGCAATTCCTAAATTATCCGGTTGCGAGGGTCGAATGCTCGTTGGTTCGCTCGCACCAGACGGCCAAAACCTCGCGCGTGTCCGGCCACAGAGCAAAAGCTGCAAACTGCACCGGCGCGCGCAACACATATTTCATTTTTGGCAGAACGCCGGGAGTATAGTTGTAAGTATCCGAAGCGACAACCCGCCAGCCGCCCAATCGCGCCAGTTCGGTCAATTCGCTGCGCGTGAATTCGTGGTGATGCCCGATAAACGGCACGCGCGATTCGTAGATATCCGCCACGTTCACCAACGGCGAGCGGCCGCGCAGCAATTCTATCCGCCGCGGCCAATAGGCCAAATTGGGCACCTCTAAATATAAATGCCCTTTGGGCCGAATGATCTTATCAACGTTGGTCATGAATTCTTTTAGCGAGTGAGGATAGTGTTCCAGCACTGCCATGATGGTAACGACGTCGAACGATTCATCCATCGCCGCTCCGGCCTCGAATGGGTCGAAATCAATAATTCGAACACCCTTTTCGGTCAATACATGGAATAAGGGTTTGAATGACTCGCCATAGTATTGCAGCGCTTCGGTCATCGCGACCTGAAAGCCGAGAGATTGCAGCACCAGGGGAAACACGCCCCAGAAACCACCAACGTCGCAGACCCTTACCTTATCGCCGGCTTCGGCGCATCGTAGATAAGCGCGGTAAAACCGGAGCGACGACGCGCGCAGATAATCGGTAAAATCGAACGCCTCGGGCCGCCAGCCATGGCAATGCAACGCCAGCTCGGTCTGCATCTCGCGCGTCCAATGTTCCAAGACAAAGCTAACGCCCGGTTGGTAGATGCGGTCGAATTCAGGGAAGGAGATCGGTTTCATGGAAAATTACTAATCCGGACGAAGTTCTTCTGCCTTACACAAAACAATAAGCAATATAAAATCAAGAAAGAATTTTCGCCGTTGGAAGAATCAGCACTTAGAAGTATCCCACCGAGAACGGGATGTTTCTTTCCCCTACATTTCGTTCGGAGCGAGCTGGGAGTTCTTACGGGTCTTCAATTCAACAAACACTCAGATCGTGATGTAGCGTGGATTGTGCCAACCATTGTGATTCTTAGTCCCGACAGGGACGGAATGTATATAGTAATCACAATTCCCAAGCAACTCGCAAGCTCCTTCAGGAGCGGAATGTCAGCAAAGGTCAACATTTCGCTCCTGAAGGAGCGTAGACTTTTTTTTAGTCGTCAATTCTATAAATATTTCGCTCCTGACGGAGCTGTGAACCATGATCTTAGCGCCGCTTCTCGCCCCGAATGCAAACATACATAGGCATATTGCGTTAAATTGCGATAACAAATGTATCCGTCACCGACACCGCTTCGGTTGCCTTTACCGCCGGTTTAGCATAATTTTCCTGTGCATTCCCCTTCATTACAATTAAAGAGGTCCGTCTATCATGTTAAAACCTACCCGTTCGCAACGGTGGATAGCGCTGGCACTTTTTGCCATTATGCTCATGTCGCCGTCGCTTAGCCTGGCGCAGAGCGCGAAGAAAACCACCGCCAAGAAGAAACCGACCGCAGCCGAAGCCGCTGCATTCATCAAACAAGCTGAAGAAACGCTAAGCGTGCTGAACCTAAAAGCGTCGCGCGCCGGTTGGGTGCAGAGTACCTATATTACCGACGACACCGAACTGATCGCGGCCGATGCCAACGAAGTGATCACTGCCGAGACGACTCGCCTGTCCAATGAAGCCAAGCGCTTCGACGGTTTGAAGTTGTCGCCGGACCTGGCCCGTAAACTTCAACTGCTTAAGCTTTACATCACGATCCCCGCCCCGGATAACCAGGCGGAACGTGAAGAAACCACGCGTCTGACGGCTTCGCTGGAGGGTGCGTATGGCAAAGGCAAGTATTGTCCCGATGGTCCCACCGGGAAATGCCTCAGCCTCGGCGATCTGGAAAAGATCATGGCCGAAAGCCGCGATCCGGAAGAGTTGAAGCGAGCCTGGGTTGGTTGGCATTCGATCTCGCCGCCGTTCCGTAAGGATTACACTCGCTTCGTCGAGTTAGCCAATAAAGGCGCACGCGAGATGGGTTACCACGACGTCGGTGCGTTGTGGCGCGCGGGATATGACATGCCGCCGGACCAGTTCGCGTCCGAGATGGAGCGGCTCTGGCTGCAAGTAAAACCTCTTTACGAATCGCTCTATAACTATACGCGTTTCAAGTTGGCGCAAAAGTACGGTACTAAGGTCGTGCCTTTGAATCAGCCAATTCGCGCGGATCTGTTGGGCAACATGTGGTCGCAGACCTGGGACAATCTCTATCCGATCCTTAAACCGCAGAACAGCGACATTGGTTACGACCTGACCAAGATCTTGGTCGACCGCAAAACCGATTATAAACAGATGGTCAATTACGGCCAGAGCTTCTTCATGTCTTTGGGCATGCAGAAATTGCCGGACACTTTTTGGGAGCGGTCGCTCTTCCTTAAGCCGCAGGACCACGACGTCGTCTGCCACGCCAGCGCTTGGGACATAGATCAGGCCCAAGACGTGCGGTTAAAGATGTGCATCAAGATCGATGACGAGGATTTCGCGACCATCCATCACGAGTTGGGCCACCTCTATTACGATCTGGCCTATGCCAAGCAACCAGTGTTGTTCCGCGGCGGCGCCAATGATGGGTTTCACGAAGCCATCGGCGACACCATCGCGTTGTCGGTCACGCCCGAGTATTTGAAGCAGATCGGGTTGCTGGACAAGGTGCCACCGACCAGCTCCGATATCGGTCTGTTGTTGCGGCGCGCGCTGGACAAGGTCGCCTTCCTGCCGTTCGGCTATTTGATCGATCAGTGGCGCTGGAAAGTTTTCAGCGGCGAGATCGCACCCGGAGATTACAACAAGGGCTGGTGGGAACTGCGTACCAAGTATCAGGGAATCGTTCCGCCGGTCCCGCGGTCCGAGGCTGATTTTGATGCCGGTGCCAAATACCATGTTCCGGGGAACACGCCGTACGCGCGTTATTTCCTAGCGGACATTTTACAGTTTCAATTCCACCGCGCGCTCTGCAAAGAGGCGGGCTACACGGGACCGCTGCATCGTTGCTCGAACTATGGCAACAAGGCGGCGGGTGAAAAGTTCCAGACCATGTTGAATATGGGGCAAAGCCGCCCTTGGCCCGAGGCCTTGAAGGCCGTGACCGGGGAAGACAAGATGGACGCGACGGCGATCATCGATTACTTTGCGCCGTTGAAAGTTTGGCTGGATGCCGAGAACGTCAAACTGGCCCGCGAGATGGCGGGAAAGTAAGGGCGAAATACCAACTGCCGGCGAAAGCCGGCGGCAACCGGTCGGTGATCCGCGCGTTCCATTCGATGAAGCGCGCGGATCGTCCGGCGGTGTGACCAGCCAAGGGGCCGCCAACCAGGCTGCCCAACCCCTCGCGTGAGATGATTAGCCCGGCCATTTTAAACATCGTTTCCAAACGGGAACGCGTGAAGAATTGAATATGGCCGCTGTCGTGATTGTCAGTTGCGCCCACGACGCCCGCATCCTTTCCGAATAAGGCATCAACCAGTTTTTGTAAACGCAAACCGCGAAATATCCAGCTATCCCATTCAAATTCGCCGTAGCCATTGGGCACGGTTACCAGCAACAGGCCGTCAAGTTTCAGGCGTTTGGTCGCGGCAACCAGCAACTGTTCGGGTTCACCCAAATGCTCTAACACTTCAGAGAGGATCAATACGTCGTACGGTTGATCGTCGATGAAATCGTCCAAGGTCGAACAGTGGAACCGCGCGTTGGCCAATTGGTGAGCCAGTTCGCGGGCCCGATCGATCGAGGCCCGGTCCGTGTCGATGCCGATCAGGGTGTAGCCGTCGCGAGCCAACGGCAGCGCCAACTCGCTGCCGTTACCGCAACCGATATCCAGAATGCGCAACGTCGAGGACGCGCGGTGCGGAAACCGCGCCAGAATCGATTCGCGCACGAACCGCAATCGCTTGGCGTAGCCCCAAAGATTCTCGGCCTCGGCCGATCGGTTCGGCTTCATGCGTCACCGTCCTGCAATACGTTGCGCCGGCCAAGCAGATCGGCCAGATGGCTCCATTCCGACCGGCGCAGGAAAAACATCCTGCCGAATCCATTGCCGGTACGGCGGTGAAAGAGAACCGCTACCAGCACAAAGATGATGGCATAGCCGATGCTGGAATTTATCGCGGCTGCGAACGCGCCGAACCGCGGAACGAACACAAAGTTGAGCGCCAAATTCACCGCCAATGCGATCAGCCAAAACAAAGGGATCGCGCGCGGTAAGCCCAAACCACTGAAATGTTGGACCAACACGGATTCGACACCCAGCAGAAACACCCCGGGCAAAAGTAACAGCAGCAGCATCACGGCAGGTGTGAATTTCGCGCCGTACATGATCGGCAACAACAACGACGCGGGAACCGTCGCGACGCAGGCCAAGAACATGATCAAGGCCAGATGGCGCGTTACGCGCATCGCAAATTCGCCGGTGCGATCGGCCTCGGCCGCTACACGGGGGAAGAGCAGATTGCTGACGACGCCGGGCAATAAGAGCAGTAACGTTCCGATCTGCGCGGCGGCGGCGTAGATACCCGCTTCACGGGTACCGTTGTAATGATTTACCAGTAAAAGATCGATCCGCACCAACAATAGATTTGCCAAGATGGCCAGGTGAAATTTCAACCCGTAACGTAGCGAATGGTAGAACAACTCGCCGCTTGGTCTGAGCGATTCGTGGCCCGTTTGTTGTCGCCAAAACTTAAAGATCAACGCCGAAACGGTCACGCCGACCAATATCGCACCGAGTGCGTTGCCGTAAACCAACAACGCCAGCCCGCCCGAGAATGCTATCAAGGTAATGATAGCGCTGACAAAACTCATGCTGTTGGCCAGCGTATCGCACAGGTTATACGCGATGACCCGATCCAGTCCCAGCATCAAGTTCAGACCGACCAAGGTGAGAAATTGTACCGGCACGGCGATGACGGCGATCACCAACAATCGCGGCGGAACTTCGCCAAACAGCTGCGGCCGAACGTATACCAACGCCGCGACCAAAACTGCAACGCCGATACCCGCCAACAACCCGAACAGCATCGTGTTGGCCCAAAGCGGACCCAATCGCCGGTGATCCTTGGCAATGAAATAGACATTGGCCGATGGCAAACCCAGGCTGGCCAGTTGTAACGCGACTGCCATCGTCACGTTGATCACCGCCAACGCCCCCAGTCCCGATTCGCCCAGCCAACGCGCGATCAGAATGTTGGCGCCGAGGCTGGCCACCACCTGCGCCGCGCGGGCGACCAGGGTGATGCCGACGCTACGCGAAAATCGCCGCGACGGGGGCGGAGTCAACGGCTGAATGATGGATTCCGTTTCGGTCAAGGTTGCTGATCGTGGCTTTTGAAAAAAGTGTTTCGACGCTGAAAGATTGGCACAATTTGGCTCAAGGCGTAAAGCCGACGGTTGGCGTCCGCCTTCTCGTCGATGCCATCCGACACTGAATTTACCACGTTCATCCCCTGGGACGGGTGGTTGGTGGTTTGCTTGTTGTCGGGCGAGGGATTAGCCGCTAACATCCACCTTGAATGCGCTTTTTCAGTCCCCTAGCTTTAGCCGGCCTTTCGCTGTTGTTACTGCCGATCGCGATCCATCTTTTGGTACGCCAGCGGGCGGTACGGCGGGATTTCCCCTCGCTCAGATTTCTGCGCGCGACCAAGAGTTTTCGCTTACGACCGCAACGAATTCAGCAACCGCTTTTGTTGGCCTTAAGGTTGTTAGCGTTGACGATGTTGATCGTGGGTTTGGCTCAGCCGTGGCTGACGCGCGCTGCGGGTAAAGGCAAAATAAGCGTGATCCTGCTCGATGCTTCGTTTAGCATGAGGGTGGGA
>JBDSEC010000421.1:0-9423 GCA_039920205.1 Pyrinomonadaceae bacterium | reverse complement strand
GGCCGGCAGACGCGCTTTGCCACCACGAATGATTTCCTTACCATCGCGCAAGAAGAATCGGGTATGAAGTTGGATTGGTTCTTCGAGCTTTATTTGCGCCAACCGAAGTTGCCGAAACTGGTATCTGAGATCAGGGGCGACCGGATGGATATTCATTGGGAAACGCCGAACAACCTGCCCTTCCCGATGCCGATCGACATTGAGGAGAACGGCAGGATCCGCCGTCTGGAAATGCCCGAGGGCAAAGTTACGGTTACGTTCAAAGGCGAAGCGCCCAAGTTAGATCCGAAAAAGTGGATTCTTTGCGAAACAGGATATTCACTGTTCGTGCCCGCGCCCACAACACCCAAACAGCGCGTATAGCTCGGTAGCGATAATAGTCCTTGCTATCCGAACGGCACTTTGCGGATCGATCCGGCGATTGAACCCAACGGTTGGGCGCTGACGTTTGCATCAGTCTACCCTCGCGCATCACGCACGGCAGAAACCCAACCGTCAGGGCGGGTGCCAGGGCCGAAGCGGTCGGGGGCCGGGGCGCAATGAAGTAATCGGGCTGCGATGTAACGAACACTATGAAGATCGTTCTCCCGGGCGGTACCGGCCAAATTGGTAGTTTGCTCGCTCGTTCCTTTCAGACGGACGGCCACGAAGTTGTGGTGCTTAGCCGTGATCCGAAGGTCGAGCCCTGGCCCACCATAGCCTGGGACGCGGAAACCCTGGGCGATTGGACCAACGAGATCGACGGCGCGGATGTGGTTATCAACCTGGCCGGCCGCAATGTGAATTGCCGCTACACCCCGGGAAATCAACGCCTGATCATGGACTCGCGGGTCAATTCGGCACGGGTAGTGGGCGAGGCGATAAATCGATCTGTTCATCCACCGAAAGTGTGGCTACAGATGAGCACGGCTACTATTTACTCTCACCGCTTCGATGCGGCCAATAACGAACATACCGGCATTATCGGCGGCAACGAACTGGACGCTCCGGCTAAGTGGGGATTTAGTATTCAAGTCGCGCAGAACTGGGAGAAAGCACAGACCGATGCCAACACGCCGGATACGCGAAAAGTTCAATTACGCACCGCGGTCGTGATGAACCCCGACCCCGGCTCACCGTTCGATTTTCTAACGAGTTTGGTTCGGTACCGTTTGGGTGGCAAATCCGGCGACGGCCGGCAATACATTTCTTGGATCCATGACCGCGACTTTGTCCGGGCCGTCAATTGGCTGATCGACGATGAGAGTTTAACCGGGCCGGTAATTTTGGCCGCGCCCGATCCGCGACCGAATGCCGAGTTCATGCGTGACTTGCGCGCCGCTTACGGCGTTAAGCTCGGCTTGCCCGCCGCGAAATTCATGTTGACACTGGGCGCCTGGTTCATGAGTTCGGAAACTGAACTGATCCTAAAGAGCCGCCGCGTGGTACCGACTCGTCTGCTTGAATCAGGCTTCACCTTTGCCTTCCCCGACTGGCCCGACGCCGCCCGCGACTTGTGTAAACGCTGGCGGGACGCCAATTAGAAATTTCCGCTCCTCGTACCTTTTATCATTCTTTTATTACCGCTTTGCCGCCCTTTGTGCGGAATGGCTTCGCCATTCAGTAAGTCTACTTCCGCTTTCGCGCCTACGCCGCCAGGGGCATAGGAGCAAACTATTTGATCGATACATCGAAGAAGCATAGCGTTTGCGCACCTATGGCGGCAAAGCCGCAAAAAGCCAGTTAATCCGCCCCCCCAACTTCATTTCGGGCCCCGCATAAGATATAAACGTCTCGCTATTTGCGCCGATGATTCCTTCGCACTTGAAACTGGGAGAAACCGTGAACAACCACAGCCTACGTAAATTTGGACCGGTCGCGTTGACCTTAGTGATCATGATCTCACCTTGTTTCGGTCAGAATTACCCGAGCGAGACACCGCAGGCCATCGTGCCGACCAATGATGGGTTTGATCATGTCCGGCGCGAGGTGATGATCCCCATGCGCGACGGAGTGAAATTGTTCACCGTCATTTTGGTTCCCAAGAATTTGATCCCGGCCAAAAACACTGACGGGGCCAAAGGTGAAACACCTGAAAAGGGCGCAAAACTTCACGGCGCGCCGATCCTGTTGACCCGCACGCCGTATAACGCATCGGGATTGACCACGCATCTGAACAGTTCACATCTGGGATCGGCCCTGTACGGTTATGACAACGCGACTGATGTGATCGTGGATGGTGGCTACATTCGAGTGGTCCAGGATGTGCGTGGCAAGCATGGTTCCGAAGGCGATTACGTCATGAATCGCCCGCTGCATGGGCCGCAGAATCCGACCACGGTGGATCATTCGACCGACACCTGGGATACGATCGATTGGCTGGTCAAAAATGTTCCCGAATCCAACGGCAAGGTCGGCATACTCGGAATCTCGTATGACGGCTTTCTCCCACTTATGGCGCTGGTGAATCCGCACCCCGCCTTGAAAGTGGCGGTTCCGATGAACCCGATGGTTGACGGATGGATGGGCGACGATTGGTTTCACAACGGCGCATTCCGGCAGCAAATGATGGGCTACATTTACGACCAAGAGGCCACGCGCAAAGGCGACGTCAGTTGGTGGTCCAGTCATTACGACGATTATGACATGTTCATGCAGGCGGGTTCGGCCGGCGAACTTGGCCGCCGCCGGGGTCTGGAGCAGGTCGGGTTCTGGCGCAAGATATTGGAGCACCCATCGTATGACGCCTTTTGGCGCGACCAGGCGATGGACCAGGTCTTGGCCGGCCAGCCCTTGAAGGTTCCCGTCATGCTGGTCCACAGCCTCTGGGATCAAGAAGATATCTATGGTGCACCAGCCGTCTATCGCGCGATCGAACCGAAAGACAAGAACAACAACCAAGTCTTTTTAGTTTTAGGGCCGTGGCATCACGGTCAAGAGATCCGCGAAGGCAGTTCGCTCGGTTCGATCAGGTTCAATAGCGACACGGCGTTAACCTTTCGCCGCGACATTCTCCGCCCATTCCTGGACTACTATTTGAAAGACGACACCAATCGGAAATTGGAGATCTCTCCCGTAACGGCCTTTGAGACCGGCACGAACACCTGGCGGCACTTGTCCGCTTGGCCCTCGGGCTGTACCAGCGGCTGCACGACGACGTCCACGCCGCTCTATCTCAACAGCGGATCGCAGGCGGCGTTCAACGCACCCAAGACGGGAGATGCGCTGTTCGACGAGTACGTTTCCGATCCGGCAAAACCGGTTCCCTATCGCGCGCGGCCGATCTTGAACACCGGCGCCGAGGGGTCGACCTGGCGGCAGTGGCTGGTCGACGATCAACGCGAGGCCTCGGGCCGGCCCGACGTGCTGGTCTATACGACGGATGTGCTTACTTCGCCGGTAAAGATCAGCGGTCAGCCGGTAGCGAATATTGTTGCTTCGACCAGCGGAACGGATTCCGATTGGGTCGTAAAGCTGATCGATGTCTATCCGGACGAGTTCGCGGGACAGCCGGCAATGGGTGGATTTCAATTAATGGTGGCGGCCGATATTTTCCGGGGACGTTATCGCGAGAGTTTGGAGATGCCCAAACCGATCGCCGCCGGTCAGCCGTTGCTCTATCACTTTGATCTGCCGACCGCGAATCATGTTTTCCTGCCCGGTCATCGGATCATGGTGCAGATCCAATCAAGCTGGTTCCCGCTTTACGACCGGAATCCGCAGACGTTCGTACCGAATATCTTCTGGGCCAAGCCGGCTGATTTTCAGAAGGCGACGCAACGCATCTATCACGCGGTTAGTCAGGCTAGCTTCGTGGAGTTGCCGTTGGTGAGAGCGAGGTAGTTGCCCTTGAGGCGGTCGCGAATTGACCGCGGACAGAAATACTTTGTTTATGTAGAGCGGGCTAGTATAATAACGCCGTTATGAATAGGATTTCGGTTGAAATTTCAACTAGTACTTTCGCGGCCCTGGGTGAATCTCCGGACGAGTTCGTTCGTGAAATGCGAATAGCCGCAGCCGTGAAGTGGTATGAATTGGGCCGTCTTTCGCAGGGAAAAGCGGCTGATGTTGCTGGATTAAGCCGCACCGACTTTATTGACGCCCTGTCTAGGTTCAAAGTTTCACCACTGCAATATACCGCCGCCGAGCTAGCTGAAGAACTCTCAAATGTCGATTGAGAAGATCGTCGTCAATTCCTCTCCGCTGATCGTGCTCTTCAAGAGCGGTCTCGAGGGCGTGTTGCCATCGCTTTTCTCCGAAATAATTGTACCTGAAGCGGTTTAGGTCGAAGTTTCGCGTGGAGCTGATAAAGTGCAGGATAAGCTGTATCAGTACGAGGGAATTTGGCTCACTCGTGGATTGATCGACATTCCTAACGAAATTGCCAGGTGGAATTTGGGTGACGGCGAATCGGAAGTCTTGAGTTGGGCGCAGAGCCAACGCGTATGCGGCAGTTGTTGACGACAAAGCCGCGCGGAGATGCGCGAAGACATTAGGAATAACATCCATTGGAACCGGCGGGATTTTAGTTTTCGCCAAGCGGCGTGGGCTGATTTCGTCGGTGACAAAAACCTTGAAAACTCTTCAGGACGTCGGTCTGTATTGTCGCCAGAGATTGTCGAAATTCTTACTCGGGCGGCAGGCGAATAGAATTCACCTCAACTTTTCTACCCGGTTTCCTCCACTCTCCGCTTTCCTGTGGTCCGTGCCAGCATGAAATAGAGGATCACTACCGCATAGAATGCGAACGAAATATAGGTGTGGATCCAGGCCGCAGCCGCGCCGAAAATATAAAGCAGTGGGCCGAACAGAATTACATTTCTCAACCCCACCCAGCGTTCGTGTTCGCTCAGCCCTTCGGTTATCTCCGGGTGCCGCCACATGTAGAACCGCAATGTAGTAAACCCGAGCCCCATGAATAGCGAAGCGATGCCGTAAAAGCTCACGGCCAGGCTGTTGTGCGGATAATCTCCCATCAATGCCGTCGAGAACGGATAGAATGATATCCACAACAATAAATTGGCGTTCAACCAAAAGAACGTATTGTCGACCTGCTTGATGGACTCAAAGATGCGGTGATGATTGACCCAGATCACGGCGACGGTAAAGAAGCTAATAACCCAGGCAATAAATTTCGGAAGCAGCGTTTGCAAGGCGTGAAGCAGTTCCTGGACCGAGTTCGGTTCTTCAATATGCGGAACCTTAATTTCCAGCACCAACAGCGTTAGGATGATGGCGAAGATCCCATCGCATACGGCCTCGACCCGGCTTCTGGTGAAATATGCCATCACTGACCTCGGTGAAGATCGTTAGGGCTTGGCCGGCAACGTGTAAGAAAATGCGTAAAGATGCTTCCCATCATTGATCTTGATGTCGAAAGTACCAGTCAATCCGGTCAATTCACCGGTCCCCGAATCCGGCACGACCGTTACCGTAAGTTCCGCCGCTCCTTTATTCATAAGCCCACGGTGAACCAAAACAAATGTGCCTTTGTGACCGTTCAAGGTGGCCGTCACCTTCTCTAATGCAACGTAAGCGCCCGAACCACCTTCGACCGAGGTCGCCATCATCTGGCCTTTGGTGGTTCCTTCCAAGTCGCCGCGGATCGTCTTATCGATCGAGTACATTCCCAATCCGGCTTCGGCCGCGATCGTATCGGCCGCGACGGGCGCCATCTTAACTTCGAAAGTTCCTTTTGCTACGATCACTTTTGGTGTCCCCTTTGTATGAGTGGTTGAATTAGCGGCACCGGTTTGAGCTGAAGTCGAAGCGGCCACAGAAAGCAGCGCAACGACGCCAGCGATAAACCAGAGCAGTATTCGATTTGAGCTAAACATAAAACAAGTCTTCATTGAAACGAACTAGTTGATGAGATCGTCGAACGTCATCTGTGCGGAATTCACCTCGGGCTCGTCATCCGCCTGGCGGATTCGATTCTCTTTTTCCAATGCCGAACGGACGGAGGCTAATCTGAAGCGTATCAGGCGCGGTGTCAACCGGATGGAAGGAATGCGGCCGGCACGTGCCAGACGCATCACGGTAGACTCGCCTATCTGCAAAACTTCGGCAAGCTGGCGCGCGGTCAGGTATTCCGCGTGTTCCTTGGCTGGGTCGTGCTTAGATGACGTTTTCATCTTTTACGATAAGATCAACTCTTCGCTTTTGGTTTTAGATTGAACGGCACCAAGCGGTAGATCTCCGCACCATCGACGGTCACATCCCGTTCGTCCGGTTCGGCTCGCTCGACCTGTACTTTTACGCGATAATTGGCTACATCCGCCGGTAGCTTAAAGTTAAATTCGCCCGATTCTCCGGAGACCGTTTCCTTGACCTTTTTGGCCTTGCCGTCAGTGTACAGCCGCCACAATTCGACCTTGGCCCCCGGCACACTGCGGCCGACCGGATCGAAAACACTACCACGAACGTAGGCAAACAAGGTGGGATCTATCTGCAGCACCAACCGGTCACCCAATTCGACGATGCCGTGATTGACGGTGACTTTCTTTCGCAAGATGCCGCTGTTGTACCCGGATTTGCGAAACGTAACTGAATACGAACCCGGTTTTAAACCGCCGATCACGAACTCGCCGTTCTTGCCCGTTACCGCCGACGCGACATCCTCTTCGCCTAGACGAACTGTGACGGTTACCGCCGACGCCCCGCCGCCGCCTTCCAACTTAACTTTTCCCTTGATGCTGCCATCTTGCGCCAACGCGGTGGACCCGGAAAGAATCAAACCGATAATTACAGCAAAAAAATATCCGAATTTCATAATGGTCACAAAAAACAATTCTTAAATTGGAGAGCTTACCCAATGGCCCTGATAATATCATGCAAGAAGGCAGCAAGCCGCAAGCAGAACGACCATAAGTGGATGCGGTTTCACTACTTCTCGGTTGCAATGAAACACAATTCTAAGATCATCGGGGTGATGCGGCTGGCCTGCTGGCTTCTGCTGCTCGTCCCCTCCAGCCTTTCGGCTCAAACCGTCGGTGCCGACGACGTGATCCGGATCGATACCAACCTGCTTCCCTTTGAGGTATCGGTCACCGATGCCGGCGGACGCACAGTAAAAGGATTATCGGCCGCGGATTTTCGCATTCTGGAAGACGCGGTGGAGCGCCCGGTAGCATTTTTCAATGTCGAGCAGAAGGGCGGGGCCCTTCGCCCCATCGCGGTTGTGTTTGTGTTGGATGTTTCCGGCAGTATGTCTGGCGACGAGTTGAAACGTCTGGGCGTCGCGGTGCGATTATTCGTAGAAAAACTGTCGGACCGCCGTTCTGTATTTGCGATCATGACGTTCGGAACGAAGGTCCGCACCCGGCAATCATTCACCAATGAACGGAAGAAATTGGATGCGGCGATCGACAAACTATTCGAGGATCACGATGAAGGCCGCACCTCCCATGCCTATGACGCCGCAGATGATGCGATCCGAATGCTGGTAAAAAAGGCACCGCGAACGCGCGACCAACAGTTGCTGAAACGCGCCATCGTATTAGTAACCGACGGCTACCCGGTCGGCGATACGGTAAAACCCGCGACGGTCATCGAACGCGCGAACGCCGCCGACGTCAGCATCTACTCGGTCCAACTGCCGTCGTACCCGACCATTCGCACGTCGGTCGAACCGACGCCGCTACCGACGTTGTTGGATGTCTCCGGGGTAGTTGAGAAAACCGGCGGCAAGAATGTCTACGCCACCGACCAGGATTTTTCGCCGTTGTTTAAGGCTTTGGCCGAGGAAGTGACCTCAAACTACGTACTCGCCTTTTACCCGGCCGAGGATAAACGCCAGGACGGCAAATTCCACAATGTACGTATCTTAGGACCAAGTGGATTGGTCTTGCGCCAAAGCCGTCCCGGATATACCGCCGACCCGCCCAGATCAAACAAGAAATGAGGCGTGCGGCCGGTGATCATCCGCGTTTTGGCAGGGCGGACCGTTGGGCAAACCTAGAAATCGTCCTCGTTTTCGTCATCGTCGTCGTCCAGGTCTTCTTCGACCAGGTCAAGCTCAACGGGGTCCAGACCTACCACCTCTAGATCGACTCCGCACTCGTCGCAGGTAACGATCTCGCCTTTATCCGATTCAATGTCCACATGGACATCCGAGCTGCATTCCGGGCATGTTCCGATTGGCACCTATCTGATCCTCCACCAAAATATTCTAGAACTCCGCTGCTTGGTGGCAGCGAGGTCCGAGCAATTTCAATCACCGCGCACAATCTAACCGCGGACGGCCGATTTTGCAACATACTTTTTATTACATTTTCCGATCGTCTAAAGTTGCCGTCGCGACTTGCCAAGTTACAACAATTCGCGCCAAATGTCAGATATATGACCGGAGCCGATCTGCCCGAGACAAACGCGCACGATCCCAAGCATCGCCGCGTGGCGGCGCGACGCCTGGTACGTGCGGAATTAATTTACCTGGTGGTGCTGGTCTGCTTTGCCGGAATTGCGATCCCGGCCCACTATTTTGCCTATTTTGGTTGGGACCTGCGGATCGAACAGGGCCTTCAGAGCGTAGCGAATCCGGTGCTGACCGCGATCATGTGGGCGATCTCGCTACCCGGCAACTTCGCCACTCCGTATGTCATCACCGCCGTTGCCGTGGCGGCGTTTTGGTTAACCGGATTTCGTTCGGAATCGGTCGGATTGTTGGTTAGTGCCGGCGGCAGTGGCGCGATCAACAAACTGCTGAAATTTGCGGTGGGCCGGCCGCGCCCGGTCGACACTCTGGTGCAAATACTTCCGTCCGATCGCAGCGGGCTCAGCTTCCCGTCCGGTCACGTCGCATTCTATGTCTGCTTCTTCGGCTTCCTCTTCTTCGTAGTGTTTGCGTTGTTTCCGCGTGGCTCGTGGTTACGCCGGGTCTTTTTGATCGCGACCGCTTTACCGGTGTTTACCGTCGCACTCTCGCGCGTCTATTTAGGCGCGCATTGGCCGAGCGATACCCTGGCCGCCTATTTGTGGAGCAGCGTCTGGTTGGCCTTTGCGCTGCACCTTTATCGCCGCTGGAAGCGAAATGCGACCTTTCATCGGACTTCTGTGCCGCCGCCAACCCCGGATCAAAAAACAACTTAACGGTGAATTAGGCGATGTCCAAGCGGTGTGATATTTGTTTTCATCGTGAGGGATCTCTTACTTATCGTAGGCGCGGCGGCCCGTAACGAACTGCGTTGGGCCAAACAACACCTTTACTTTCTGCTGGTGTTGGGGCCAATTGTGGTCGGATTTGCCTTTATCACGGCGGACCGCGCAGCGGCTGAACTCCCCGTACTCCAGCCCGGATATTACCCTTTCTTGTTTGGCGCGGTGCTATTTTTCTTGGCACTTTTTGCTGCTGGATTGTCGCAAACCGCAGCCGAGATCTACCAAGTTCGTAGGCCGGAGTCGGTCTTCGAATCGTTTCCAGTTGACCCGATCATTCATCTGTCC
>JBDSEC010000420.1:0-20724 GCA_039920205.1 Pyrinomonadaceae bacterium | reverse complement strand
GGTTTTCTACCCATTGGAATCTACGGACTGCGGTAAACTATCGCCGCATGAACAGCAAAGCCAAATTTCCGCCCGCGCTTTTCAAGTTTCTGGGTGAGCTGAAAAAGCATAACGACCGCGAGTGGTTCGCCGAACACAAGTCCGAATACGAGCGCGTAGTGGTGGAGCCCTTCTGCGCCTTCATCTTGCAGATCCGTCAGCCGTTGATGGCCATCAGCCCGTTCCTGGTCGCGGACGAGCGGGCGCACGGCGGGTCGCTGCGGCGGGTCTATCGCGACATCCGTTTTTCGAAAAACAAAGCGCCGTTCAAGACCAACGCGGCCGCCGTTTTCTGGCACCGTACGGCGAAGGACCGCGCGCCGGGCATCTACTTGCATCTGCAGCCGGGCGAATCGTTTGCGGCCGCGGGATTATGGCAACCGGAGCGCGCGGACCTATTAATGGTGCGCCAGGCGATCGCCGCCGAATCCAAGGCCTGGCGCAAAGCCCTGGCCGCCACCGGGCCTGCTTGGACGCGCGGCGGTGAACAATTATCGCGTCCGCCCAAAGGCTTTCTGCCGACCCATCCAGAGATCGAAGAGTTGAAGTACAAGAACTTTGTCGTCTCGGCGCGGCTGACGGACAGGCGGATCTGTGCGGCCGATTTCGCGGATCACTTTGTAGAGCTGTGCCGTGACCTATCGCCGATGCTAGGATTCCTGAACCACGCGCTGGGAATTCCGTGGAACAAAGCGGACGCGGCGAAATAAGTGCGGAAAACCCTTATAAAATAAGGGCGCAACCCCCCAACGTTCCACGTAGAACATTGCTCATAATGAGCAGATTTTCTCTATCACGTGTCTTAATTAAGATACATTGTGCAATAGACGGGTGCAATGTTACACTCCCGCGCATGACGGCTTGCTTTGTTTCATTTACCGACATTTCCGGGATCCGGCACACCGTGGAGGTAGACGCGGCCGACAGCTTGTACGAAGCCGCGGTTTTCGCCTTGCGCACCTTTAAGCAGCACGATTGCGCGCCGGGGGACACGGCGCGATTGAAGGTCGAGGTACGCTCGGCCGTCACCCACACGGTCACGGTTAAGAAGATCCACGAATGGCTGAACGGCACGGCCCGCACACCGAAAGAGCAGATCACCAAAGACCGCCTGCGCGCGTTGGTCGGGTAAAAGAAGATGCCAGATGTTAGATGATAGATATCAGAGGTTAGAGGTTAGTAAGAACAGCCAGAGTCTCCGGCCGCTTTGGCCGTAACACTTTGCTTTTATTTGATAAGCCTCCTCACCTCGTCCGCTATCTTCTGGTCCGAATTAACCACATAACCCAGCGCCAGCAACCGCCGTCGATCGACGCTCCGAGTTGCGAACGCTTTCCGCAGCGCAGCGCCAAACGTCTCCGGCGTAGCCGCCTGCGCCAGGCCGTGTTCGATCAGATCGTTACGATAATCGGCCACTGCGAAATTGAAATAGATCACCGGCTTGCCCAGGAACGCGGCCTGCGTGCCGACGGTCGAGCGCCAGGTCACGACCGCGCGGCTAACGATCGCCAGATCGGCCGTACTGATCCCCACCGGCATGACCATCATTCGCGGTTCATTGTATTGCGCCAAGACGGCGCATTCGGCATCGCCATTAGTTTTCGGATGCGGCGAAAGAACCAGGTACAGATCCTCTCGCTGGTCCAGTTCCGCTTGGGCGGCTTTCACGAACGCAGCCAGAATTTCGTTGTAACCATCACCATATTGACCCGCAAAGACGATGATCGCTTTGTTCGCGGGAATGCCCAACCGGGCGAACACCGTGTCGGGTTTGGTGCTGGACGCGATCCGGCTCCAGATCTCGAGCGTAGGCTGGCCCAACGCCTTGACCGACTTTATCCCCAGCTCGTTCAGATCGTCTTTGATCTTCTTGGTTGGTACCCAGACCCGATCGACCCGGCTCGCTATGCGCCACATGATCGAATCGCGCTCGGTCGTATCGAATGAATCGTAAAACCCAACGGTGCGGACGCCCGCGGTCTTGAGTTCCTTCGCCAGTTCTTCTTGAATACCGGACACCATCCCGGTGATGACCAGATCCGGCTTTTGATCCTCGGCCAATCTCATCCAATAAGTTGCGTCACCCGACGTGCCGCGATCTTTGACGTGGGGCATCTGGTTCAACCCCTCTGGCAGAGGGATCATATCAGCGAATTCATGCGCCAATATCTGCGCAGCCCACGGTGTCAGCGGCGCCCACCGCACCCGTATATTTCGCTGGGCCAGCAAAGACGCGACCGGCAACAGCCCCAGTGTCTCGCCGGCGTCGTATACAAAGATCAAAACCAAGCGCGGCGGCGCCGGCTCGCGTAGTGTTTCTGCGTTTGCCGTCACCGCGCACCACCCGACTGCCGCCATCAAAAGCGCTGTCCGTAGAAAGCTCATTGCAGGTGATTATACAGAAGCGGCGGGTTGCAAGTTCATCCAAGCGTTGAATCCAGGTTTGCGTTAGCTTGCTAGCGCAAGCTTGCGGACAGGGATGTCCGCGCTCCCGGCGGAATGTTCGTGCTTCTCAAGCGGGCCTATTCTTTTGGACGTTGAGGGGTTGGCTGATTGAGAAAGAACTTACGTCCAAAAGTGGAGGCCACCGGTGTTTTTGATACAGCCAGCGAAGGCCGTAAGAGGTATGGACCAGCACTAGGCGGCCGGGCCTTATTCGGACCCACGCGAGGCCGTTGCTTTCGCTTAGGTAGGTAAGCTTCAGATGGCGGCGGTCACTTTGGTGAGGTGAAACGCCGGATCTTCATATCTCGCTAAGTCGTTGGATAGTGGCTCCAGCATTACTTCGTGGCCCAGCAATTTGATCCAAGGGTTGTACTCTTCGTAAACGTCGCGCAGGGCCCGTTCCAACAGTGGGTTCGGGATCTGCTTTGCGCCGCGGCGTTCCCAGCGCGTGACCGTCGCAAAGGATATATCCAGCACCCGGGCGAGTTCCGGTTGGCTGAATCTGAGCGTGCGGCGGAAGTCTTTGAGGGAAGCGCCCGTCATGGGGGCAGTTTACCAAGGGTGACGGCAGGGGGAAATGGGTTGGTTTGGTGTGACGGTGCACGTGGCAACAGTGAGCAGGGAGCAGTAAGCAGCGATCAACACATTGTTGCGTTAGTTATCGATTTCTTTGGCCAGCTTCACCGTCTCAGAATTCGTCTCGGTGCACTCTGTGACCTCTATGGCTGGCGCTGCCGGTTCCGGTTCTGACTGGTCGCCGCCGGCCGGGTCGTCGGTGGCCAGGGAGGTCTCGGCCATTATCTCGAACGCCCGGCGGGTGGCGCGGATATCGCGCAGGTTGTATTCGCGGATCTCTTCCAATTGGCCGGCGTGATACATTTCGAATACGCGGCTGCCGTCGGCGGTGGCGGTCTTGCTGGATTCCAGACCCAACGCCCAGAGCATCTCGTCCAAGCTTACGTGTTTCTTCGCGCCCATCCACCAATGATGCATGGTGTCGTAAACGCACGGGATGCGGAACGATGAGAGATCCAGCACCGGTTGCGAGCGCAAACCGTGGACCAAACAGCGTTGATGGATAAAGGGCAGATCAAAATTCAACAGATTGTGGCCCACCAACAGATCCAGGTCCGGATCGAACTCCTTCATCAAGGCGTTGAAACCCCGTAGCGCGTAGTACTCGTCTTCCAACTCGTTCTCGGCCGTGATGCCGAATACGTGTTCCCTCGCCTCGACCTCGGCCCCCATCGAGGCGAAGAGGGGATTCGACCCGACATGCACCGCGATCGAAACGATGCGCCCCGAGGTGGCGGACAACGCGCCCAATTGATAAACGCGCTCGATCTCGGCTTGGGCGTCGGCCTCGTAGCGCTGTTGCTGCTCGAGCCGCATGTTGCCCAACTCCAATTCGCGATTGAGCTTTTTCGGCACCCGCTGGCGGTATTCGGGCAATGCGACGGTTTCGATATCCATCGTGTAGGCGCGGGGAAGCCGCGGCGGCTGGCCATCCTGTTCGATGAATTTTTCCAGATCGATCCGCCGGTATTCGGACATGACCAATTGCGGCTGTTCTTGATACATCTCGACGCGGCCGACGATGCCCCAGAGACCGGGCGAGAGTTCGCCCCATTGTTTACAGGCCTCGCTCCAGGCCTTAAGCGCGATCTTGCCGGTCGAGTTAAAGCCGATGGCGTCGAAGTACTGTTCGCCGCGTTTAGTCGTGCCGCTGCGGGCGGAATAGACCGCCACGACCAGCCAGGCTGAGTCGCCTTCGAATAGATCCGGGATCGAGGGGTTACGTTTCATTTGGTTTTCTCAAAACTCCCCTATGCAGAGGAGTGGTAGGGCGCCTGCGCCCGTGGCGTGGTCGTTCTGCAAAACAAGATCATTCGGCGGAGGAGCTTTTACAGAACAAGCCACCCCCGGCGCTTGCGGCACCCTCGCCTCCTTAACCAAGAGGCGGGGAATTTACAGGTTTTGATAAAGCGCCGCGACGGCGCCGGCCGGGTCTTGGATCACGCAGTACCGGGCCTGATCGCCTTGGGCTTTCGGGCCCGCGATGACCTTGCCGCCCAGCCGCAAACAATCGGCGATGCTCTGATCCAGATCAGCCACCGTAATGTAGATCAGCCATAGCGCCGGCAAGCCGGTGTTGCCGCCGCGGGCATGACAGATGCCCGACACCGTCTTGCTCGTTTCGGGTTCGTTCATGCGGTAGTCGTTGTACCCGCCCATATCGAAACTGACGGCTTCCCAACCGGCGACGGCTTGATAGAACTCTTTTACTTCGTCGGCGTTCTCGACGGTCAGATCCATCCAACTGATCGCGCCAACGTTCGTTTGCAGCGTTTCGCTCACTTTTTCCTCCGGGTTCAACCAAGCTGAATTTTGGCGAAAGTATAGAAGTTGGCGATGTGCTTAACAAGTTTCGGGTTATGATTGGGCCATAACCGTTCTTGTTCGGGCGATCTAGTCGCGTTTTCTGGGGGTTCTTTCAATGGAATCGATCACCGCCGAATCATTGGTCAGTGCGCTGGCCATCATTGGCGTGGTTATCATTATTTCCGCATTGCTGTCGGGATTGATCGATCGCAGCGGTATGCCGCAGGTCGCCGTGTTCTTGGCTTTGGGCGCGGCACTTGGTCCGGCCGGACTGGGGATGCTGAATCTGACGCTGGAATCACCGGCCTTGCGGGTGGCTTCGATCCTAAGTCTGACCCTAGTGCTGTTCACCGACGCGGTCTCGCTGAATATGGCGGAGGTGCGGCGACGAACTGCGCTCGCCTTCCGCGTATTGGGACCAGGGACGCTGCTGACGGGCGCGCTCATCGGGTGGGCCGGTTGGTGGCTGCTGGGTCTATCCGTGCCGGCAGCGGCGATCCTCGGCGCCGCGTTGGCCTCGAGCGATCCGGTTCTCCTGCGCGGTGTGCTGGGGCGACGCGATATTCCCGCCGATGCGCGGCATGCGCTTCAACTCGAAAGCGGTCTGAACGATGTGGTGCTGCTGCCGGTAGTGTTGGTGGCGATGGTGTTTTTGGGCGGCGCGATGTCGCTGAACCCGATGGGGCTTGCCAAGATCAGCCTTAACCTTTTCATCTTGGGTCCGGGAGCGGGGATCTTAGTGGGGTTGTTGGGCGTCGCCGCGCTGGACCTGATCCGGAAGAAGCTGGGCGTGCGGCGCGATTATGAATCGCTTTATTCGTTGGGTATCGCGTTCACGGCCTTTGCCGCCGCCGAGGCCGTTCACGGCAGCGGATTCCTGGCCGCATTTGCGGCCGGCATGACCATCGCCGCGTTAGACGTTGAGCTGTGCGACTGCTTCGTAGAGTATGGCGGCGTTACGGCGGAAATGCTGCTGTTGCTGACCTTCGTGCTCTTTGGCGGCTCGTTGATCTGGTCTGGTCTATCGCTGATCAATGGACCGGTGGTGGCGTTCACGGCCATCGCGGTATTTATTCGCACCCCGGTCTATCTGTTGTCATTGATCGGATCGGGCGTGGATATGCGCGGGCGATTACTTATCGCCTGGTTCGGACCGCGGGGGCTAAGCTCGTTGTTACTCGTGCTGTTGCCCGTATTTGCCGGATCACCCGGCAGCCGGTACCTGTTCAGCGTCTGCGCTTTGGTGGTTTTGGTGTCGGTCGTGCTGCACGGCGGGTCCCCCTTGATCTTGGCGGGCATGGCGCGAAAACGCGAAGCCAGAGAGAAAGCGGCCAACGACGCGGAAGTAGTGCGGGGTTTCGGCCCGCAATCTGACACCGATACGGGAGACGAAGAACCTGAGGCGAAGCCGGAATTGGTCCAGATAAGTCCGCCCGAGAAAATGGGCAAAGCCGTCGGGGTTAATGTTGCGGACAGATCAGAGCCGGCCGCGGCGGCGGATATCTCGCGCATCGCAAAGCAATCGATCACCATCGACGAGCTAAAGGCCCTTTGGCGGGCGGATGAACGGGTGGTCATTTTGGATGTTCGCACCGGGCGAAGTCGCGAAGGCGAAACGACCCAGGCGGGCGGTTCCGTCCGGCTACCGCCCGACCACGTTGCTCAACGTGCAAAGGAGCTGAACCTTGATCAAAACGCGTGGCTAGTCGCGTACTGCGCTTGACCAAACGAAGCAACCAGCGCCCGGGTGGCGCAAGAACTTAGACAAGCAGGTTGGAAAAACGCACGGGCTTTGATCGGTGGATGGGAGGCCTGGAAAATCAATGGGTTACCGCTGGAGGGCATTGTTGACCACGATTAACGAACGATTCCAAACCGTTTACCAACTTAGATTCTCCTGGGCCAGACATTAACGCCTCTCGGGTCCGATAACGTTTATTCTACCAATAACGGTTTTCATTGGCCACATTTTCAATGGGGTCGCTACTCCGCCTCACAAGCTCGCCTCTATTGCGTTGTCATATAATCCAGCCGATGAATAACTAGCTCGTTATCAGACGCAAAGCAAGCGCGAGGTGTCGTACTTGAAGATCCGAATGCTCGACGCGTAGAAATGGCTACGTGGATCTAGGATGAAGTAAAGATGAACCGCGTGCGGCGTCATATCTCAAACATCCGGTTCTATGACCAACTTTACCTGGTCGCCCGAATTCACGTTGGCGGTCTGCTTTAATTCGTCGCCGATCAGTAGATAGAATTTCCGCGAACGTCCAATGATGGTGCTCCGGAACTTGATACCATTGATCGTGCCTCGCACCGGATATCCGCGCCGCCCTGGTCTTAGTTGTTGGGGCTGGACCAACCATCGTTCGGCCGGATCGAATGGAACTTCACAAGCAGACTCCTTATGACCATCCAAAATTACCGCGGTGAATCTTTCTCGCTTCATCGCTGGGTCCGGCTTAACAGGAGTTGCCGGCCGGCGCGGTACGCTGAGGTAGTGATGCCACAAAAGGCGCGCGGCAAGCGCGCGATACGGCCGCCACTTGATCGCCAATCTTTCCATCTCTTCAGGTCCCGGCCGTTCCGTCAAACGTTTAACTTCAAGCAGCGCGACCGCGAGCGCCAGATCGCCGATCGGCCAAACATCCGGCCGGCGCAATGCCATTAAAAGATAAATGTCCGCCGTCCAATTCCCGATCCCCTTTACCCTCGTGAGCGCCGACCGGACCGCGACGTCGTCCCGTTCGATCGACAGCGCTTCGAGGTCTAGTTCACCCTGGAGAATCGCTTCGGATAAATATCGGCAATACACGGTCTTTTGCCGGCTGAATCCGATCTTGAGAAGTGCTGCATCCGTGAGTTGGAGAAAGCCTTGCGGAGTGATCGGATCGATCGCTAGCGCCAACCGGTCGAACGCCGCCCGGGCCGAAGCCAATGAAACTTGTTGCTCTAAAATTATCTGAATCAGCGTCGCAAATCCAGGTTCTCGCGGCCAAAGCGGCGGCGGCCCTAGGTCACGATGGATCCGGCGCAGGTCCGGATCGACCCGGATCAAATGAGCCAGTCCGGCGGACTCTCCATCTTCGTCATTCTGCACTGGCACGGAGCGATTCTTTCGCAACGAGTTCGATCCCCTTCCCTCTCGATATCAAGTACGTCGATATACCACACTGTCGACACAATTTTACAGCGTCGCCCAAGCCAAAAAAGCGGCCCCGATCTAAATTATCGGAGACCGCTCAATTTGGAGCTAAAGTTGGAAACGCCGAGTTACTCGCCTCGCTCTTCCTTCACTTCCTCTTTCGCTTGTTCGACTTCTTCAACGTCGGTTATCAATTTGCCCTCTTTCGCCGCCTTGATTCCCGCGCGGTCCGAGGCGCTGCCGCCATCGTAGGGAGTGTCATACTTGAATTGTTCGCTTCCCGGATCCGGCGAATCGCTGCTCTCCGCAGGTTTATCATTCTCGTTAGGTTCGTTCTGCATTTCGTGATTCCCTTCTCGTGCGCGACGCTACTCGCAAATTTCAATCTTGATCTCTAGCCTGGAGAACTAGGCCTCCCACTGTCAGTCCGAAAGCGTACCGTCAATCCGGACGGATGGTGGCCACGGTTTGACCCGCCACTACCCGATCGCCGACCCGCGCGCCAATTGTGCTGACCGTGCCCGCCGCGGGAGCTCGAACGCTGATGGTATTAAATCCGACGGTGGGGGCCGGCATCGAAGTATTGGAGCCTGGTTGGCGTGCTTGATTCAGGCTGGTTCGCGCGCTCTGAGCCGCTTCCTGAGCGCGCTGCAGGCGCTGTTGAGATTGATCGTATTGCGCGCGTGCACCGTCCAACTCAGCTTGCGAGGCCTGGCCACCGGCAACGAGTGGTGTCAGGCGCTGCACATTCGCTTCGTTTCGAACGACCTCGCCCCGAGCGGCGTCAACCTCGCGATCCGCCGATTCAACATTGACGACGGCATGGGGTTCCGGATTGTTTGATGGGGTAGGAGTGGAGTCGCCCACAGAGTCAGAGATCAACTCGAGCACGGGAGCACCCGCATTGACGCGTACACCTTCGCTTACTAACAGCCGGCTAACCTTTCCCGCCGAAGGGACCGTCACCGACACGCTGTCGCGTGACGAAGTTTGACTATCAGCGGGGGTGCTACGGCAGGTAGACACGATCAGCGCCGATCCGCACACGCCAACCAAGATCAAAATATTTCGCAAGATCTCGATGCTCGATTTTCCCTTCATATCATTATGTGTCGAATGATCTTGAAGGTAATTCTACGACGGTTTGGGAAAAGTTTCAGCCCGACGCGCCACTTGCGACAATCTCCGGCGGGTTTAGTATTACCCAACCCCTGACGTTTAGCCGACCGTTGCCAGGGTCTGATGCAACTCCGCCGAAATCGTTTCGGAGTAGGTGGTGGCCATCGATGCGGGCGCCCGTACATGAAATTTATCGTCGATGATGCCGGCTTCAACAAAATTTGTAAGACGCAGGATCAACGAGGACGAAACTTCCTGGTCATTGGCGACAATCAACATTCCTTGCGAGGTGTACACCGGTTGATCGAGCAACATGCCCGCTTTGAGATCCGCCACTTTCAGCGTTTCTCGGATATACGCCTCGTCCGGACCATCGTTTATGACGTGACTCAAAGCCTCGAGCACGACCGGATCATACCAGTCAATTCTTCCGGAAAGTTCGTCCAATGCCTGGCGGGCAGTATTCCCCGAATCCAATAGCCGATCGAAATCCAATGCGAGGCTAAGGATCATTGCCCCGAATCGTGCCGGATCATGCGCTGACCCATTACTCATCGCACGGTGGTCGCGAAACCGCATATGTTGCATGGCAATAATGCTTGCTACGCGTTCCATTCGCGGAATGCGCGCTAAAAGGTCGTGTCCTACCTGTGGATGCTGTTGATACATGCGCAACTCTTCTCCATTGAGTGGCTGGCACTTGGAGATCTTGACCAAGGTTTCCTCTGGAACCGTAACGCATCCGATCTGCGATAAAAGCGCCGCCACCTCGATTTCCCAACGGTTACGCAATTCCAGATGTTGGGCTAACTTTCGCGCAAGACTCTTGACGCGTGAAGCGCGGCTAAATGCGGTGGGGTTGACCAGGGAAATGATGTCTACCAGGACCTTCAAACTGGATTTTAAGGTTTGCTCGAGCAATACCTTTTCGGCGGTGATCAACCGATGTTGTTCGATTCCCGCGCGAAGCGTTATGGCCAGTTGGTCAGCGGGACAGGGCTTGGTCAGAAAGCGAAAAATGTTGCCTTCATTGACGGCATTTATGGCCGTTTGTTGGTCGGCGTTACCAGTAAGCATAATGCGAACACTGTCTGGTGCGTCTAGTTTGACCCGGGCCAATAGTTGCACGCCGTCCATACCCGGCATTCGCATATCGGACACAACGACAGCAAAAGGACCCTTTTCGCGCAGCATCACCAAGGCGCCCTCCCCGCCCGCCGCCGTGCTGATATCAAATTCTTTGCGCAAGGCGCGCTGATATCCTTCCAGGATATTAGGGTCGTCATCAACGCAAAGTATGCGATCGTTCATAAATACCTCAGCTAATTGTTTTTCCAGGCGGCATTGCAAAAAGTCGCCAACTAACTAGAGAGTCCCATTTCCGATAGGTACCCCTCTCAAGTTCTCAATCGGCAGATCGGCGACATACTTGAGTGAATTCAGGCAAAGATCTGCCCAAAGTCTGACGGGCGGTGTCAAAGCCTTGACGAAAGTGCACAAGCGTTTCGTCACACGCCAACTACCGCACGACCTAACTGCCATACGCACAACCACTATCAAAATAAATCGACCCTTGCTGCAAAACATCCAGCTTTACTGAACATTCTTGGTAAGTTCCGCTCACTGAACGATCGTCGATCGGCTTCCCGATCTCAACCAACGAAGATCTCGGGGATTCAAGTGGGAGTTCTCTCCAGGGTCGAAAAAAACAACGGAACAGCGTTTGCCATAAACAGTGTAGAACGCGACGGATGCGTCACATCAGAAATTTGTTTGTTCGCTTATCTTGACGGCATTTTAACGAACACGTTGATTTAACCAAGGGATCGATCTATGGAAGAACACAATCGAGCATTGCGAGCGATAACGTCGATGCCATTTTTCGATCCTAAGCGAACCACAATTGCTGAAATCGGGAAAGCCGGTGGGTATTGCTTTCCGTCAGCCACCCGAACAATCGCGATTACTTGTGGCAAAGGCGGGGTGGGGAAAACCAATGTTGCCGTGAATCTAGCGGCAGCGTTGGCCGGCCGAAGTCAGCGCGTTTTGCTGGTGGACGCTGACCTGGGTTTAGCCAATGCCGACGTACTTTTTGGCCTGAGTCCTCAATGGCACATCGGGCACGTCCTAGCGGGTCAACGTACGTTAAAGGAAATTACCCTCCGTACAGAAAGTGAAGTGCGGCTAATCCCCGGCGGAAGCGGCGTACCCGACTTGGCTAACCTTACTCAGGGTCAGCAACGACAACTAGTAGCAGAGTTAAGAGCAATGGAAGACGATGCTGATTTCATCATCGTTGATACCGCTGCCGGGATCGCCGGCAATGTAACGGGGGTATTGGCGGCGGCTTCTGAGGCAATCGTCGTGAGCACTCCGGATCCCGCCTCCGTGATTGACGCCTACGCAACGATAAAAGTGCTCCATCAACATTCCCCGGTGAAGCCGATCTGGTTAGTCATCAACAACGCCCATAGTATAGCTGAGGCCGAGCAGGCCTACCACCAGATCTCCGTTGCGACGCTTCGGTTTCTGAATCGTAAGCTCGACCACCTCGGAACAATTCCCAATGATCCACAGCTTCGGAAAGCTGTACTTGAACAGGTACCGGTACTAGTTCATTCACCGCAAGCCATTTCCACCAGCGCCTTCCACTTGATAGCTAAAACTCTGCTGCGACCGCATTTCAAGACTTCGGAAATGTCTAGCGTGAGGGAGTTTTGGGGCCTTCTAACTAAGGTAAAAGACTTTAACTAATAAACCTATGTTGAATTACTCAACCAGCATCGCGCAAGTTTCAAGCGTAAATCATCCCTTATCACGACGTCGGACCGCGCCACGAGCGGTGGAAATTGACCGCCGATCGCTTACTGAATCGCATCTTCCCTTAGTGAAGTTCACCGCCGATCGCTTGGCCGCAAAACTACCCCCTACCGTCGATCGTGAAGATCTAGTCGGCGCCGGCATGCTCGGTTTGTTAGACGCCGTCGACAAGTATGATCCGCAGCGGGGGGTGCTGTTCAAGACTTACGCGGAAATGAGGGTCCGGGGGGCGATGTTAGACAGCCTGCGCACTCTAGATTGGGCTCCCCGATCGATGCGCCGCCGAGCTAGAGCCGTTGAAGCGACTTTTGCAGAATTGGAACAACAATTTAACCGGCCTGCCAGCGAGGAGGAAGTAGCGTTGGAATTGGGGATGCCGCTGCCGGATTTTCACCTGCTGCTTGGAGACCTGCGCGGATTGACGATCACGGAACTCGATCAGCCGGCTAACGAAGACGCCAATTCACAGGTTAAACGCATACCCGTGGATCATGGTTCCACCCCCTTCATGCAATATGAACGCGCCGAGACCCGCGAACGCCTCGCACATGCTATTGACGGGTTACCGCCGCGTGATCGTCAAGTAGTTGCACTATATTATTTAGAGGAATTGAGTATGAAGGAGATCGGCTCGATGTTGGGAGTTACTGAATCGCGCGTTTCGCAAATTCATACGCAAGCGGTTCTTCGTCTTCGCAGCGCCTTAGCTGGCCGGATCCCACTTCCCTCAGTCTGATATTGTGCCTGCCTCACCCGGCATAGATTTCCCTGCCAACGAAACCTCCCTACCGCCTTTAACTAAAGTAGTCTCACACTTTGCCGATAACAGAATTAAGATCGTGCTGAGTGAGCCGTCTCGTCGGGTATGTGGTGCAAGCAACTCTGATGGATTCGGTAGACTGCTATTACTATTAATCTACGAATTTTCGATGGTTTTAACGAAGCGAAAGGCGAAGCCCTAGGAACGCGTATGGAAAAGCTAACAGAATTGCGAAAGTTGATCGACGCCGGGGAATATTGGCCGAGCGCATATGAGATCGCGGATGCGATCATCAAGTCGGAGAACTGAAGAAAACCAGAAAACTACTCTTGCGACTCGGTCTCGATCTTTAGCCGCTTTAGCTTTTCTACAAAAGTCGTGCGTTTCATGTTCAACAACTTCGCCGCACGCATCTTGTTTCCACCCGCCTGACTCAGTGAGCGCAAAAGCAGTTCCCGCTCGACTTGTGAAACAATTGCCTCAAAATTCAATCCCTGATCGGGGATCGGGGCCTCGATCAATCGCGGAACTCGATGCATGTTAGGTAACATTCCGCCACACGCTGCTTCTCGAACCTCTTCCGGTAGATCTGACAAATGGATCTCCCCTGCGCTTCCAGTCAATGCCGCCGCACGCTCCATCGCATTCTGTAACTGCCGCACATTTCCCGGCCATCGATAATTCAACAAGGTTTCCCAAACGTCGCTGCCAATGGTCTTCACCGGTAAGCCTGCGCCTTCGCAAAACCGCGCAATCAGCACTTCGGCAAGGGGCCGGATGTCCTCAACCCGATCACGTAAGGCCGGCACGCGAAGATGAACGACATTCAACCGGTAAAACAGATCCGAGCGAAAACTGCCATCAGCCACACGCCGTTCGAGGTCGGCACTGGTTGCAGCAATGATGCGGACGTCTACTTTCATCGTGCGGGCAGATCCCAGCCGCTCAAACTGGCGCTCCTGCAGGACCCGAAGCAGTTTTGACTGCAAAGGCAGACTCATGTCGCCAATTTCATCAAGAAAAAGCGAGCCTCCATCGGCCTGCTCAAACCGGCCTTCCCGAGCGGTTTGAGCACCGGTAAAGGCTCCCTTTGTGTGGCCAAATAATTCGTCTTCCAACAGTTGTTCGGGAATGGCGGCACAGTTCATCGCGACGAGCGGACGAGCCTGTCGCGTACTTAGGTAATGGGTGGAACGAGCGATAAGTTCTTTGCCAGTGCCGGTTTCTCCAGTGATCAACACGGTCGTATTGAACGGAGCAATGGCCGTCACCTGCGCCAGAAGCTTTTGCATCACGGTAGATTCCGCGACGATTCCGTCGCTTTTGGGTTCGTTGTTTTTGGGGGCAACGGTTCGGCGAGAAACGCGTTCCGCGGCGACGCGGATGGTGCTCAACAGAGTGTCCAACTGAAAAGGTTTGGCGATAAAATCGGTGGCACCCCGCTTCATCGCTTCTACCGCGACATCGATCGTGCCATAGGCGGTCATTACGACCGGAATTATCCCGGGATTCAGCCGCTGGCAATGTTGCAGCAGATCAAGACCTGACATGCCTGGCAAGGTGACATCGGTAACCAGAATATCGTAGGACGATCGTTGCATTAGCTCGATCGCGGCTTCGGAACTGTTCACCCCTTCGGCCAGGAAATTGTTGATCGCCGCCGCTTCCAGCAGTACATTCTGCAAACGCAGATCATCTTCAACAAATAAAATTCGAATCTTCATAAGATCCGTAAGGACCAGACCCACCAGTCAAAGTTTGAGCAACCGGCTGCAATTTAGTAGGAGGAAGGATAAATCACATAAAAAGCTTAGCGTATGTTAGCAACATTGACAAACTTTAGACCCAAACTCCCGTCATCGGGCGAAGCATTTACCGGAGACATAGGTAACACCTGTCCATATACCTGGGTTAACACTTTTAGCTCGGGTTAACACTTTTAGCTCGATGAAACCGCTGGGTGTCAAATGTTTTGTGTAACCGATGACATGTCCGCAAGAGCGCGTTAGCGAACTTATGCAGTGGGTACCGCGCACCTTGAATCCAGGTCTATTTTAGTTTGCTACGCAAGCTTGCGGACAAGGATGTTCGTGCTCCCGGCTTTCGTTGAATTCCAGGGTACGTGACCATGCTTTTCTACTTGCCCGTTGAAATGATCGGGTACGTCTGGTGGTTCTGACTAGCACCTAACCTTGGCCCCGTTACCTGGGCAAAGCGGAAAATAAGGTCGTCAGATTATTGACGGCAACTGTCAAACCAATTACCTATCCAATATTCGGATTTATACCAAATAGCACGCCGTTGCTTGATTTAAGCGGGAAAAAGCGAATTTTCACCGGAAAGGCGGCGGCTTTTCCGTGGCACGGCGGATGCAGCTACAAATACATACCGGTTACTTTTTGCTGGCAAATATTCACTTGAACCGATCAGGGCACGTTCCGTGTTTTACGGCCTCGGCGAACGAATTGAGTTTTACGTTGATATTCAAAGATTTGTCTTTCTTAGAGCGGAGTTGGAAATGAATCACGATAATGGCGCCAAAGCCAAGATCCTCATCGTTGACGATGAAAACGAGATCAGAGAGCTATTGCGCGACACCCTGGCCGATCAGTTCGATTGCTTGGCAGTAGCGTCGGCCGAAGAAGCATTGGAACTCTTGAACGGTCAAGAAGTCATCATCAGCGATATCTTGATGGAGGGCATGAGCGGCCTGGAGATGATCCCTCACGTTTTAGAGCGTTCGCCCGATACGGTTGTGCTGATGATCAGCGGTGAGAGTTCGATCGATAGCGCAATTACCGCAATGCGTCATGGTGCTTTCGACTATCTGGTCAAACCATTCAATCTGAATCAGCTAGTGGCGGCGGTACAAAGGGCTTATGAGCATCACCAACTCGTGGCGGCGAAACGACTCTATGAAAATGAATTGGAACGGCTCGTTGCACGCCGCACGGTTGAGTTAGATCGCGCCTTAACCTCAGTGGAAGACTCGTACCGCATGACGCTCAAGGCATTGGCGGCGGCGCTGGAAACGCGTGACCATGACACTCATGGTCATTCCGAGCGGGTAGTTGCGTTTAGCCTAAGACTGGGCCAAGAACTTGGTTTGGGCAAAAAGTGGTTGCGGTCGCTGGAGTTCGGTTCCCTGCTGCATGATATTGGAAAGATCGGTGTGCCCGATGCCATTCTGCACAAACCAGCCAAGCTTACTGAAGAAGAATGGAAAACAATGCGACAACATCCCGAATTAGGCGGGCGCATCCTAGCCGGAATTCCCTTCCTGGCCGGCGCCTCGCGCGTGATAAGTCAACACCATGAAATGTGGAATGGCCATGGCTACCCGCTGGGTCTGAGGGGCGAAGAGATCGACATCAATGCCCGGATCTTTGCGGTCGCCGATACCTATGACGCCATCACCTCGGACCGGGTCTATCGCGCTGCACAATCCTATGAAGTGGCCGCCGCCGAATTAGATAAATTTGCCGGGGAGCAATTCGATCCGGATGTCGTAGCAGCGTTTCACCGCGTTCCACGCGCGGATTGGGACCGGCTAAGAAGCGGGGCCACGCCGGCTAATTGCAATTCCCGTCAAATCCTGGCTCTCGCGGTGGATGCCAAGCGCGCGGCTCTCGCTTTAGCCGGCTAGGAAAGCGCAGGTAAAAGGCGGTGGCATTTGAAACGTTCCACGATGAACGTCGAAGAACGTTACTCTTTGCAAAAGTTGCGGCGTGTGAGGTTTGCGATCGGGTCGCCGAATTCCCTTCCGTAAACGACCAACAAGGCTTCTTACTCGGATGCACCTTCCGCGGGCCGTCGCCAAATTCCATCTTTTCTTACTCGTTCCAGAGTTCGCAAATTGTGCTTCAAGATAGCCCGCAACTCCTGTGCGCTAAATTGATTCATCGTTTCCTCGTGCGCTCGAGCCTCATCCAGCGCGTAGGCCAATCGCTGAAACGTATTACCGGGTGCACGGTCAATGCAATAGCACAAAGCGATTCCCCATATCTCAACCGGTATGGCCTTTCCACGGATAGCGGTTTCCGTATCTGACGGCGACCACGGATTGCCTGTGATCTGTTCGTACAGTTGGCGCACCGAATCGAGGTATGAAACCGCGTCGTCATCACCATCGGCGGCCTGGGATTTTGACGAAGACGATGGAGTTTCACCACGTTCTGACCAATTTTCTTTTATATATTTAGAATGTCCGGTAAAATTTACCGGAGTAACCGGGGTTTCTTTTACGGGAGCACTCCGGTAGCTTTCGGCAGTCCCACTAACCCAAGTTTTCTCCCCGGCCATTACCTCGGTAGTTACCGGGGTAATTATCTGTTTAGATTGCGGGTCTATCTCGATGCCGGCTTCACGGCGACGTTGCAATATCTCCTTGGGGCCGAATATGCGATAGCGCGGGCCTAATGGATTGCCGTACGTAAACTGAACGATCTCGATTGACAGCTTTTCCCGTAATCCCCGCAACGCTGTCCGGACCGTCTTGTCCGATCGGATCCCGGTCTTGCGCATTAACTCCGAGGCCCCGAAGAACCGCTCAGCGGTTCCTTTACTGATGGTCTCGCGATACATTACAGAATATATCTGCTGTTCGGAGGCCCGATGAGTCGCGTCAATATAAGTTTCATTGGACTTGCCAAAAGGAACTTCCGTTCGAGGCTTACGCTCGGCCCCCTGGTTCGTGGGCGATAGCGGCTCGGTTACCGGGGTCGTTACCGCGGTAATGTGCTTGTCTGCTGCTCTGAGCTCGACCGCGGTAGCGGCTGTGGGTGCTGCTGGGGCTGGTACGTCGGTCGGTGTGGGGGTGTTTGCTGTGGTGATGGCGGCGGTGGGTGCTGTGGTAACTGCTGGTGGTGATACGGGGGTAACTACCGGGGTAGGCGCCGCAGCCTCCCGATTTTCCCACGTCTCTCCTGTGTTCATATGGATCAGATCTTCGTGCGGCATACGAAGCGGAGGCGGCACCGATAACCCTAGTTTTTTCTTAGGTTTAGGGGTCCGCAACGAATCGTTGGTTTTCGCTTTTGTTTCCGCCATTATCGGGTCTCTATCTAACTGCGGCCAGCTTTTGCCGCGACATATTTAGACGGTCCAAAACCTCGTCCGTCAAGCTCCAAAGTTGATCGGCCGCCCGGTGCGAGCGCGCATACATAACCGCGGGAAGCTTTTGCGATGGAGCCTCAGCGATCTTAGAATAATCATGCAAATTAGTATCGAAGACGTGACCAACCATCTCAACGGCATGCTCAACCGCCGCCCGGGACTCAGCCGATAGATTTCGCTGCGGCTTATAGAGGTTGATCACGGCGCCCAACATCTGCAATTCTGCGTTAACGTTCTTGCGAACCTGTTCGATCGTATAAGCCAGGTCGGCTAGACCCTGTAATCCCATGGCATCCGCCGCGCAGGGAACTAAAACGTAATCGGCGGAATAAAGCGCTGCGGTCAATAATTTGCCCAATTGCGGCGGACAATCGATAAATACGAGATCATAATTACCCGCGTGTTCCATCAACTGGTTGCGCAGCCGATGGGTCAAATAATCCGGCTGCATTTCGAACCGGGCCAAACGAATATCCGCCGGCACAATATCCAGGTTCTCGATCGGGCTCTCGACGATGGCGTCGTCCAAGGGCAGGGGCTCGCGTTTGATCCCGTTCGCTGACTCCGGCTCGATCAAAACATGCGACAAAGTGCCGTCATAAACACTCGAATCGACCCATGAGCTAGTCAGGTTGCCTTGCGGATCACAATCTATTACTAGGGTTTGGTATCCCCGCAAGGCACAACATGCTGATAGTTCGCGGGTTACGGTCGTTTTGCCGACCCCCCCTTTTTGATTAGCAACAGCGATCACCTTCATGCAGCAACCCTCCGCAAAACAGCGCCCGGTTCGGGTCCCCGCTTGGTCTTGCGGTGCCGCGCTTGATCGAGCGCCTCTTCTGGAATTACATGATCCCTACCGAGCTTTACGGCCTGTAATTGGCCGGACACGATAAGCTGGCGAACCCGCCGCTCGCTTACCTCAAGAAGCTCTGCCGCTTGCCTAGTCGAATAAAGGTTTGACATGGTCGCGTATTCTAGTGGGATTGAGTTATTTCCGCAAGCGGAATCCACATTAAATGTAGCACGTGAACTTACCGCGGCCTGGATCAGTAGGCGGGGAGGCTCGAGCGGAAAGATCTGAGAGGTGGTGTTCAGGAGCAGGGAAGGGAATCTCTAAATCGAAGTAAATATGGAGCGGGCGGCCGGAAGACAGCAGAAGTCAACCCGCGATTCAAAGCAAGTGGGTAAAGTAACCGCCTATTACAAATGGAGATATTCTGTTTCACACCTTTGTCAGTTGCATTTAAGGTAAATATCATTTTCATAATAACAAATTGACCGATTTTACCTGGTAGGCGTAATATTGGACTGGATTCAGCACATGAACGGGCTTCTAGTGGTAACGAATGGCGGTGGCAACCAGCGATTCATTGATTGATTGGTCAGACGAAGGTTTGGTTGACCAATCCACGGCCCGTGCGTTGATCGCTCGAGCGGCCGCTGCTTTTTGTGAGCGGTCGGTTTCGGAAGAAACCCGGCGGGCATATCGGCGGGTGGTCAAGGAATTCTTTCAATTTATTGGCGTTGTATCGCCTGACGGGGTTTCCCCGCGGGAGGTATTGCGGTGGCGCGACCATCAGATCGCCCAGAAAAAGAGCGCTTCGACCGTCTCTTTCAAACTCTCTATCATCCGCACGTTATTTGATTACCTTCAAGCCGCGGGGTTGGTTGCGCGCAATCCGGCCCTAGCAAAACTGGTCCCTCCGCCGGCGGTGCCGGATGGTTTGAGCGGACGGGCCCTGACCGCAAAAGAGGTTCGTTATGTTTTGGGTGGCCCTGACCGCGAGACCGCACTGGGCGCCCGCGACCACGCCTTGCTCTTATTGATGCTGCGGACGTCCGTGCGGGTCTCTGAGGCTTGTGGCCTTCGGTTATCGCAGATCAAATGGAACCATGGCCGTTGGGTGATGAAGTTCAAAACCAAAGGCGGTCGCGAACGAACGCAACCGATTCCGGGCGAGGTCAAAAATGCGATCGATGCGTATCTTCGTTTGGACCGCACCCGTCGCGGGCTGCAGCATTCGGACGGGCCGGATCAATTCATCTTTCAACCGCACACAAATTACCGAACGTTGGAATTTAACAAGCCGATCTCGACCACCATGGCCTGGCAGATCGTAAAGAAGTGGGGTAGCTTTACTGGGGTAGGGAAGCTGTCACCGCACGACCTTCGCCGTACGGCCATCACGCGGGCATTAGACCAAGGACTCTCTTATAGGCAGGTCCAAATGATGAGTGGCCACAAGGATCCAAAGACGGTGATGAAATACGACCACGGCCGCGAGAACCTGGAACAGAACGCCGCGAATTTTTTGAATTATGACGCGGAGTGAACTGAGTTCGAGAAGGTCGCTCTGCGGTTGGAATTTGGGAAGCGCGCGTGCGCAGCATGCGTGTTCGAGTGTTCGTTCCCGATTCGCCGCTCAAACACCCCGACTCTCGACTACCGTTTGACGACTGGTTGCCACTATAGAGCGATACTTGGCCGACCCCGACACTTCCACATTGCGAACCGAAACCGCAGAAACCGCAGAAAACCGCAGAAAAGGATTTACCTTTTTTCCGAAGTCTGTTATACGTCTGCTTATCGTTAGCAAACGCTGAATTGTCCCCCGTGCTCAGCGGCAAATTCTCTTTACCCAGCCGCTCAAACAACTCGCACGGGTAACGGCTCTTCGCATCTCGTTAGCGTGTCTGACTCATTAGCCCGAATCAAAATTGCTTTGACCGCGTGACGTTACCGCGGTTGGTAGCATTAGTTTACGGAGCACGACCAAGCATCGGTCGGCGGCGGCGGAGCTTTCGCCCTTTAGCCCATTGATCAACGTCTGTCGTTAACAACTGAGAGCCAAGGAAAAAAACGAAATGCCTGAACAAAATGAGAACCGGATCGAGA
>JBDSEC010000419.1:0-4899 GCA_039920205.1 Pyrinomonadaceae bacterium | reverse complement strand
CAGGGGACCGCCACGATCAAGCCCTACGCCGATCTGCCCGAGCTGCACTTCGCACACGATGCCGGCACGATCGATTTGAACGGTGATTGGTACCGGAATTTTCAATATAGAGTCGAACAGGAACGCGGCCTGGATTTCGCGGAAGATCTGTTCAACCCTTTCTCGCTTTCCTTCGATCTAACTAAGGCTAGCGGGCGGGCGCGGATCATCGCCTCGACCGAACCGCACATTGTCGCCGACGTTGATAGCCTTCGCGAGCAGGAATTGGCTCGCCGCCGGGCGGTCGCGGGGGATAGCGCCAACCCGTTGATCCGCGCGCTGACCATCGCGGCCGATCAATTCATTGTCGCGCGGACGATCGGCCACACGATCATTGCCGGCTATCACTGGTTCAGTGATTGGGGGCGCGACACGATGATCGCGTTGCCGGGTCTTTTATTGGCGACCGGACGGACCGAGATCGCCAAAAGTGTGCTGCTGGAATTCGCGCAGCAGGTCGATCAAGGCATGTTGCCCAATCGCTTTCCCGATGCCGGTGAAACACCCGAATACAACACAGTGGACGCGACGCTCTGGTTTTTCGACGCCGTTCGCGCGCTGCTGCAGTATACCGCTGACGAAATGTTCGTTCGCCAAAATCTCTACGGCGTGCTGGCCGGCATTATCGACTGGCACATCAAGGGCACGCGTTACGGAATTCACCTAGATGACGACGGACTGCTTTATTCGGGCGAACCGGGCGTCCAACTGACTTGGATGGACGCCAAGGTCGGCGACTGGGTTATCACGCCCCGGCACGGCAAGCCTGTCGAGATCCAAGCGCTTTGGTACAACGCGTTACGCATAATGGAAGACCTGGCCACCCGCTTTGAAGATGAGGCCGGCCGGATGCGTTATGCCGAGATGGCCGATCAAACGCGTGACAGCTTTGGTCTACTGTTCTGGAACGCAGACGCCGGGTGTCTTTACGACGTGGTCGACGGCGGCGACCTCGACGGTTCGATCCGGCCGAATCAGCTCTTTGCGCTTAGCCTCTCGCATTCGATGGTCCCATCCGCCCAGGCCGAGCAGATCCTGCAGGTCGTCGAGCGCGAACTGTTGACTCCGCGCGGACTACGGACCCTTTCGCCCAACGATCCGCGCTACGCCGGCCGCTACCTCGGCGATCCGCGCCGCCGCGACAGCGTCTATCACCAAGGCACCGTTTGGCCGTGGCTGATGGGCGCCTACATTACCGCGCAGGTCAAAGTGTCTGGGCAGGCGGGCCGCGACTTGGCCGCGCTCTGGTTGGAAAATTTCCAGGAACATTTAGCAGAGGCTTGCCTCGGGCAAGTTTCCGAGATCTTTGACGGCGACGCGCCGCACACGCCGCGCGGGTGTGTGGCCCAGGCCTGGAGCGTCGCCGAACTCCTGCGCGCTGCGGTTGAAGACGTCTATGACGCAGAACCGTCGGTGCCGACGGTAAAGACGGACCAAGGAAGCCAGGTGGCAGGTAAATAAATGTCTTTCGCTTTAACCGAACAATATGAACCGGCGCCGTTTATCGGAGCGCCGCCAACCATCGCCACTCCGGTCACGGTGGACGATCGAAACTACGAGGTACTCCTGGCGCGTACGCAAAGCGAGATCGATGCCGCGCTGCGCCTTCGGTTTGAGGTCTTCAATCTCGAGCTTTCCGAAGGTCTTGATTCTTCTTTTCGGACCGGACGCGATCGCGATGAGTTCGACGACACCTGCGAGCATTTGATCGCCATCGACCGATCCAGCGGCCAGGTGGTTGGGACCTATCGTCTGCGCACGATCGAACAGGCAAGAACGGCGGAGGGATTCTATTCCTTCGCTGAATTTGATCTGGGCAGCATGCCGCGCTGGATGATGGACCAATCGGTCGAACTCGGACGTGCGTGTATCGCGCGGAGCCACCGTAATCGGCGGGTGCTTTTCCTGTTATGGAAGGGATTGGCACAGTACGCCGCCGCCCGGCAGAAGCGATTTCTCTTTGGTTGTTGTTCGCTTAATAGTCAGGACCCGCAGGACGGTATTGACCTGTTGCAGCAGTTCACGGACGCGGGACACCTACATCCGACGTTAATTCTTCCGGTCCAACCTGATTTCGCTTGTCGATCGGAAGTTAACGCATTACCCGATCCGAGTGTCGAGATACCGCGCCTGTTGAGCGCCTATTTGGGAATGGGGGCCAAAGTCTGCTCGCCACCGGCGATCGATCGGCGGTTCAAAACCATCGACTTCCTGATCCACTTCGATACCCGGTCACGTCATCCGCGCGCACGCCGGATCTTTGGAAAGGGATGATTCAATTCCAATGAAATACGTGCGCGCAATCATTCGAACATTGGCCTTGATCGGCGTCAGTGCGGGTTACTACCTGCGCTGGTCTTGCGGCCGACTCTGGGTTGCGGGTTCGCGCCAACGCGCGCTGGATTGGCGCAATCGAAGCTTTCGTGGTTGGGCGCGGACTTCGGCCCGGGTTATCGGAATGACGATCAACTCGCGCAACCAGCCCCCGGCCGGGCCGTTCCTGCTGGTCGCGAATCATCTGAGCTACGTTGATGTTATTGCGCTGGCGGCGCAATTGGATTGCGCTTTCGTCGCCAAGAGTGAGGTGGCGACCTGGCCGTTTATCGGCGCGCTGTGCCGGAAGATGGATACGATCTTTATCGATCGAAGATCTAAGCGCGATCTGCAACGCGCCTTGGCGCAGATCGATCAGACCCGCGCATCCGGTTTGGGCGTGGTCCTGTTCGCCGAAGGGACCAGCAGCGACGGAACCGCCGTCTTACCGTTCAAGGCGTCGCTACTTGCAACCGCTGCGCGCGCCGGTGTTCCGGTCCACTATGCAAGCGTCGGATATGTTGCGCCCGTAGGCGAGATCCCGGCCGGCCGGTCCGTCTGTTGGTGGGGCGACATGACGTTTCTGGACCACCTATTTCGCTTGCTGCAACTGCCGTCATTCTCGGCCAAATTGGTCTATGGCCCGGAACCGATCATCGATCGTGACCGGCGGGTTCTAGCGGCCGACCTGCGGTCGGCGGTCAGCGCGCAACTTACCTTCGCCGGGGGGTTGGCGTGACCAGGCATACCCAACTCCGCATCATCGATAACTGCGTTGGCTTTTTGGAACAGGCGGTCGACCTGGTCCAGCGCATCGACGATGGCGTTTTTGCCGCCACCAGCCCACTGTCACCACGGGGGAGCATCGGCGGACATCTGCGTCACGTCGTCGATTTCTTTCAGAGTTTTTTGAACGGTCTCGAGCGTGGCCAGATCAATTACAACCTGCGTCAGCGCGACCCGCGGTTCGAACACGACCGGGTGTATGCGGTCTGGCGGCTAAATGAAATGATCGCTGCCTTGAAGGCGGTTCCGCTTGCGGCCGGCGAACGGACGTTGCTGGTCAACACCGAAGATGCACCGGCAGATGCGCCGGCAGATGCGCCGGACTGGTCTACCTCGTCAGTGCAGCGTGAACTCGACACCCTGCAAAGCCATACCGTCCATCACTACGCGATAGTTGCCATGCTGTTACGGCTGCACGAAATAGATCCTGGCCCGGAATTCGGCGTGGCGCCATCGACCATAAGATTTTGGAATGAACCGGCCGTCTTCGCCGGATGAAACGAATGAAGTACACGAAACAAATCGTATTTGCGTTATTGCTTTTGGCCGGGATCTCGGCCGCCTATCTCGGGCCGCAGCGATCAATGTCCGGCCTGCGAAGTGCCGTGGCGCAAAGTGAAAATAAACTTGACCGGCTTCGCGCCGTGGCTAGCCCGCGCGGCCTCGCATCTTTGTTTAAACCAGCGGACTCGGCATCACGCTCAGAGACGGCGGCCCTACCCGCCGTAGTACTTTTTGGCCTGCTGGTATTGGCGACTTTAGTTTCGGAAGACCTGACCTGCATCTGGGCTGGCGTGCTGGCGGCCGAGGGCCGTACTAGTTTTGCGCTGGCCGTCACGGGTTGCCTGGCCGGGATCTTCCTCGGCGACATGCTGTTGTTTCTGGCTGGTCGCTTGATCGGACGAAGCATTTTGCGACGCGCGCCGTTGAGGTGGTTCGTGAGCGAATCCGCGGTCGAACGAAGCTCGGCCTGGTTCGAACGCCGCGGCCTGGCCGCGATCGCGTTAAGCCGGTTTCTGCCCGGAACCCGTCTGCCGACCTACTTTGCTGCCGGTCTGCTCAAGACCGATACGCTGAAGTTCACCGGGTACTTTTTCCTGGCGGCGGCGATCTGGACGCCTTTATTGGTGGGTGCTTCAGTGCTGTTGGGTAGACAGGTGGTCGAGTCCGCCTTGCTGACCGATCATTTGCTTTTGCGTTTGGGGGTCACGGCCGGGTTGATCTTGATTGCCGTACGCCTTTTGATCAGGCTTTCCACCGGGCGCGGCCGGCGACTTCTACTGGGCCGGTGGCGCCGGTTGACGCGCTGGGAATTTTGGCCGCCCTGGGCATTCTATCCGCCGGTGGCGATCTATATCGGCTACCTCGGGTTAAGACATCGCTGCCTGGCGCTTTTTACCGCGGCGAATCCGGCGATCGAAGAGGGCGGCTTTGTCGGTGAGTCAAAAAGCAAGATCCTTCATGGCCTGAGCCAACGAACGGAATCTGAAAGGTTCATTGCCCCGTTCCGCCTGCTGAGTCGATCGTTGGGCCATCACGAGCGCCAGGAACAAGCGCGAGATTTCGTGCAGCAACACGGTGCCACCTATCCCGTGGTGCTCAAACCCGATGCGGGCGAGCGCGGCGCCGGAGTTGCCATCGTTCGAAGCGAGACCGAGTTGAACGACTACCTGCGATCGGCCTCGAACGCCGACATCATTATTCAGCAATACGCGCCGGGACGGGAATTCGGCGTCTTCTATATTCGTTATCCAAACCGTG
>JBDSEC010000418.1:0-3435 GCA_039920205.1 Pyrinomonadaceae bacterium | reverse complement strand
TCCCATTCCCGGAAGGGCAAACACGCGCTCGACCACCACCGTCCCCCCCACAATGAAGGCCAACGCCGGCCCGGTAAAGCTGACCACCGGCAGAATGCCGCCGCGTAACGCATGACGAGTGATCACAACCCATTCGCTCAGCCCTTTCGCGCGCGCGGTTCGCACATAATCTTTGCGCAGTACTTCCAACATACCCGACCGGGTCAAACGCGAAATATAGGCGATGTAAATCGCCGAAAGGGTAAGCGCGGGTAAAAGAATGTAACGCGGATTTGGGATTCCCAACGGACCGATCGAGAACCACCACTCCCAACGCGCGGCGGGCAAAATAAAAAAGGTGAGCGAGAAAACTAAGATCAGGATCGGACCTAAAACGAAGTTCGGAATGCTGATGCCCAACATCGCGACCGTCATCGCCCCGTAATCCAACGCGGAATTCTGCTTTAATGCCGCTAGCGTACCCAAGACCAATCCGACGATCAGGGCAAAACCGTAAGCGATCAGCCCAAGCGTGGCCGAAACGGGCAAGGTGCGCCAAATTATTTCATTAACCGTCTGTTCCTGATATTGCCGGGAAAAGCCAAAATCACCGCGCGCGATCCGGCCCATGGTCTTGCCGTATTGCACATACCACGGCCGATTCAAACCATACTTGACGCGAATATTCGCTTCGACCGCCGGGGGCAATCCCTTAGCCGTTTCATAGAAATTGCCCGGCGCCAATCGCACCAGCACCCAGGTCAGCGTTATGACCAGGAACACCATCGGAATGATGGTCAAAAGCCGGCGGATGATAAATCCGAACATTAGTTCACTCCCCTATTCGCGCATTCCTGGTTCATCTAGGATAGCTATTCGGTGGCCGCACTGTGATCGATATATACACCGCGCCAATCGTGTTGGTCCAACAGATTGGGCACCAGATTCTTTACGAAAGGTTTGCACATGAAGGCGCTTGGTCCCACGTAAACCGGGAGCATCGGTTGAGCGTCCATCATGTACTGTTCCGCATCGTGCAGCAACTTGGATCGCGTTGCCGGAACGGTCTCGGCATTGGCCGCTTCCAGCATGCCGTCGAATTTCTTGTCGTGCCAATCCGTTCGGTTGTTAGCCGAACCCGATGTCACAAGTTCCAGAAAGGTGTTTGGATCCACATAATCACCGATCCAGGCCCAACGGGCCAGTCCATTGAAATCCAATTTTTCGGCTCTTGTCTTATCCAAATAAACGCGCCACTCAACGTTGACCAGGTTAACCTTGATGTTGAGTTCCTTCTCCCACATCTGCTGATAAAATTCGGCATTCTGCTTGTTGGATTCGGCGGTGTTATACAGATAATCCAAAGGCGGAAATCCCTGTCCATTCGGAAATCCGGCTTCGGCTAAAAGCCGCCGCGCTTCAACCGGGTCATATCCCGTGCTCTTCGCGTTTTCATAACCATCCATGGGCGGCACGAAGGAACTCGAGGGCAACCGGCCCGGTGCTTGATCGGCGATTATCTGGCGATTCAACGCCATACTAAGCGCCTTACGTACCCGAATATCCTTTAAGGCCGGCCGGGTCGTGATGATCGCAATGGCCTCCATCTGCAGATACGGGCCATCCTTGTAATCCTTTACCGTTCGCTTTAGCTGTTCGCGCCAGGGTGGCGGTACTTCGTTCGATTGAGTGCAATCGACTTCGCCCGACTTGTATAAATTCATGCCGGTCGTCAATTGCTCGGTTGGCAGAAAAATGATCTGGTCCAGCTTGGTATTTGCGTTATCCCAAAATCCGGTATTACGCGAGACGACGATCTTTTCGTATGGTAGCCATTCCGTTAGTTTGAAGGCGCCGGACGTGATGATGTTTTCTGGCTTGATCCAGAGGGTCTCACCGTATTTCTCAATGCCCTGACGCGGTACCGGACGGAAGAACTGATGATAAAGCATCTTTTCGAAGTAGGCCGTCGGTCCTTCCAGCGTAACTTGAAACGTATAATCGTCGATTGCCAACAACCCTACATTTTCCCGCGTGACCTCGACGAATTCCTTGCCGGCGATGAAACGATCCAATTCCGCATTACCCGGCTTTTGCTTTTCAGCGTCGCCCTTTACTAAGGCATTTCGCGCCTTTTCATCATTTGGCACGGTGAAGAGTTTTTCTTTCATCACCGCCGGTGTTGAGGCCGCCACTTCAACCTTCCCCGGCGTGCCCGGCGTTGAAACGCTGGGCTTGGGCGGGGCGGCCGGTAAAAGAGCTGACGGAGGAGCGGTCTTACCCTGATCGAGAGCGGGATCAAAATACTTGATCGGTTCGTTGCCCGTAAAGTTGATCGGACCATTATTCGCCGCTCGTTTCAGATCTTCGGTAGTCGCGAATTTACCGGTCGCGGGATCGCGCACAAAGGCGCCGTTCTCATTGAATGGTTGGGCATTCTTAATGACGTACATCAAGCTGGCATACGAGGCCGCCACCGCCGGAGTAACAGCCCGCCGCCACGAATAAACCATATCGTGCGCCGTAACGGGCAACCCATCGGTCCATTTGGCATCCTTTCGCATATGAAAGGTCCACACGGTAGCGTCGTCATTCGGTTCATACGATTCCGCCAAGGACTTACGCGGCTTCATGGTGACCTCTTCGTATTCGACGAGTCCGTCGAACAACGCTACGGCCACCCGCGATTCCGGCTGACCCGTCATTGTTTGTGGATCCAAGGTTTGCGGCTCGGCCCCGCTGATATAGCGAAGGACCTGTCCTTCGGGGGCTTTCACCTTGCCAAAGTATCTTTGGTTCGAGGCCAAAGTGGAACAACCAGCCGCAACCAATGAAATTCCCAGCAAGGTAACACCCAAACGCAATGGGACCGGGTTCAACCGCAACATAAAGCCAACTCCTCTGATTTAAAACTGACGCGACACGAACTTGACTGGGGAAGAGTTCTAAAAAGCCGTCTTGCAACCGCCGTAGTGGGCTCAAATTAACACGCGGTTAACATTGTAAGCAAGAACTTAATGTCGACCGTCTGACTCAATTCTGATGCCAGGGTGCGAATGGCCGGTTGCCGGTTATGAATTGCGGCTTGAAGGGACGAACGGTCGACGAATTTTGTCGGTATACGCGAATCAAACAGCAAAATCAGGGTTGTGTTCCCGCATTCGATCAAACGCGGCGAACATATTCAAGTAAGGAACGTAGTTTGTAAGCCCCAAGCAGAAATGTCCCCTAATCGTGCAAAGTTAAAAAGTCCCCTTTTGACTTTGCGTTAAGGCGGGCCGGGTGGCTCCGCCCGGTACGGATTTGGTTTGCGCGCTTCGCGGCGGTTGTTGCTTTGGTTCTTGGTTTCAAATTGATACCAGCTAGCCGTAGGGGCTGTGGTAACTGGGGGAAACTCGGGGCCTTGACCGAGTTTTCCAAGCGCTGTGGGAACGGGGGAAAAACGCTTTGGTTTTT
>JBDSEC010000417.1:0-4222 GCA_039920205.1 Pyrinomonadaceae bacterium | reverse complement strand
TCCCGCCGATGGTTTTCCCCAGGCCGGCTTGTTTCAAACCCCAGTCGATATCGAGATCGGCACCGCCGCCGGAACGCGCATCGAACGCGTCATCATCGAGCCCAAGGAAGAGCAATCTTTCAACTTTACCGTTGATGGCGAACCGCTGCTGGTCAACTTTGACCACGGCGATACATTGATCAAGGAGCTGACGTTTACGAAACCAGTAGACGTTTTGATCTATCAACTAACCCATGACGAAGATGTCATGGGCCGCAACTGGGCGATGGGTCAATTGGCCAAGCGTTGGAACGACAGATCAACGGTCGCGAGCGAAAAGGAGCAGATCGCCACGGCCCTGGCGGGTTCGCTAAAGCAGGACAAGTTCTGGGGGATGCGGGTCGACGCGGCCGCGGCCTTGGACGGTGTGCACGGATCGGCGGTGCGCATGGCGCTGCTGGCGGCGTTGAAAGATCCGGACGCGCACGTTCGGACCCGCGCGATCGAAACCTTGAGCGCGTCCAAGGATGCGACCTTGGCGAGTACCTACGAGAGCTTGCTGCGCGATCAGAGCTACGCCGTCATCACGGCGGCGGCGAAAGCCTTGGGCGAGACCAAAGACCCCGGCGCGTTTGACCAGCTGAGCAAGTTGATCGATTCGTCGTCGTGGCGCGACACGATCCGCAACGCCGGCCTGACCGGATTGGCCGGTTTGGGTGACCCGCGTTCGTTGGATATTGCGATCAAGTACTCGGCTGAATCCTATTCATCAACTACGCGCGCGGCCGCGATCACGCTGCTCGGTGCGGCGGGTAAAAAAGACCCGCGGGCATTTTCGCTGATCTCAGCGGCTTTAATAAAGTACGCTTCACCGTTGAACTTCAACATCGCGACGGCGTCAGCACGGGCGCTCGTGGAATTGGGCGACCAACGTGGGGTGGCTGTTTTCGAACAGGTTTTGCCGCTGCTGGATTCTCCACGCGCCAAACGTCTTGTCATGCAGCTAGAGCAACAGCTAAAGGACAAAGCGTCCGGCGCGAAGCCGGCAAATACAAATTAGGCATTGATACGTTCGACCTGGCGTGGGTAAATCGTTTCGCAGCTATGCGATTCGGTAGAGCGTGATAAGCCCGGCTCGTACGTGGCGAGCTTCGCAATAGCAGCGGTTACACCGGCTTACCTACCTAGGGTTAGCTCACGCATGTAATGGTCTGTATTCTGTTATAGTGCCCGGCATGAAAATACTAGGGACGGTTCGGGCGATCGCCGTGATCGTTTCCGGGTTGAAGGCGGGTATCTTTCTTGGCGTTTTCACCACCTTCTCCGCGCGTTCGGCGCTGGACGCCGCGAGCTTTGTCCAGCATCAACAGGACATCCATGTGGTCTATGTCTTTATGATGCCCGCATTAATGTTGACCACCTTTGTTGCCCTCGCCATTTGGCTCTGGTTGACGAGGTCAAATCGCTCGGCGGAGTTTTGGCTTGTCTTGGCGTCGTTGGCCGGATTGATCATCGTCTTCGCGATCACCCGCATCGTTAATGTGCCGATCAACGATCAGCTGATGACTTGGCGCGCGTCCGCGCCGCCGGCGAATTTGCGGGAGATCTGGGCGCCGTGGGAACGGGCAAATGCAGTGCGCACTTTGGTTTCTGGAGTTGCGTTTGTTCTTACCGTTTTTGCCGTGATGTCGGCAGCGGTGAAGAAAAGTATATAGGGTTCAATGACGTAGGTAGGCCGTCACATAAGGCGCGCTTGTCGCATTTGCTGGACCTCCCCGACTCGTCTTTGCGTTCGGCGAAATAGTAACGTCAACTCATTGGCAACTTTTCCAACGCCAACATCCCGGCGTGAGTTCGGTCGTTAAGGGAGGGAGGGGGGGCAAAGAAAGGAAGCGCGGGACCTTATTCGCCCTGACGGGACGATACAACCCGTCGAGTTGTTACCCCCGGTCAGGGCTGGATCGCTTTTGCGTCACCCGGGGCATTGCCCCGGGGCCGGCGAATGTCCCGCTCTCTGCGCTGTATGACTCACTTTTTGTGCGGGCGAAAGACCATATCGAACAAAGGTTTCCAGGTCTTGCCGTTGTCCGCCGAGAACTCGGCCGTTTCGCGCACGCCGCCTTCGACCGGCACCCACGTATCGCGCACTTGACGGATCGTTCCGTCCGCGCGGTGGTCAACGCCGGTCATAAAGATCCGATCACCATCTTTCTTGCCGTCTAGTTCCATCAACTGCCCGTAGTTGGTCACCCAACTGTGGTGCCAAACTTGGCGCACCGCGTCGTAGCTGGTAACACTCTCGCCATGCAGACCGTCGTTCTGATCATAGACCTCGCGGATGGCACACCCGTCGAGCATCGGATCGACCTGAACCCGGGCTTCGACCGTCTTCTGATCGGTCCATTCGAAACCATCCAAATCCCCGATCCAAAAATCGAACTGCCGGTATATGGCCGCGGAACATGGTTTTGGTTTCACCGTTTGAGCCTCGATCGACGACGACGCCAATGCATTGATGGCCAAGATAGTCAGGCACACCAGCCCGAACGAGTTTAGTAGACGAAAAGCAGAGATTCTCATAAATACCTTCCTTGATACTGTGCAAATAAGATCGACGGAGACGACGAAGGCGAATATAGAAAACCGACTCGGTCACTTCAAGACAATTCGTATTTCCGGGTCCGAAAACGTCCAACCCGGGCGCGAAATTCGTGTATTTTAGTTACGTTGCGGGAATTGAATTTATGGTCTTGGACGTCAACATTTGTGCTCAGGCGCGGCGGTCGCGGGATGCCCGGTTTGATGGCCGCTTCTTCATCGGCGTTAGGACGACGCGGATCTATTGCCGGCTGACTTGTCCGGTGCGGACGGTGAAGGACGAGAACGTCCTTTACTTCCCGACGGCGGCGGCGGCGTCCGAGGCCGGCTATCGGTCCTGTCTGCGTTGCCGGCCGGAACTATCGCCGGGTACACCCGCCTATGCCGGAAGCTCGACCACCGTTTCGCGCGCGCTTCGATTGATCAGCGAAAGCCCGCCCGAGGACGAAGGCGTCGAGGATCTGGCCGCGCGCCTAGGCGTCGGCAGCCGTCAATTGCGGCGCCTGTTCTTGCGGTATTTGGGTGCTAGCCCCTCGACGGTGATGAAAACCCGTCGGCTGCACTTCGCCAAAAAGTTGATCGATGAATCGGGGTTACCAATGGGACAGGTAGCCTTGGCCGCGGGTTTCCGCAACGTCCGCCGATTCAATGACGCTTTCCGGCAAGTCTATCACCGGACACCGACCCAGATCCGCCAATTGTCCAAAACGGTCGCAAGTCCGAGGGAACACCAATACGTTTTCCGCTTGGATTTCCGCCCGCCGTTTGATTGGAGTTCGCTGCTGGAGTTTTTGTCCCGGCGCGCCATTCCGGGGGTCGAAGCCGTAACCGCAACTTCCTACTCCCGCACCATTTCGCTCAACGGCGACGAGGGGCATTTCAGCGTCTCGCGCACCAGTCTCGGCACATCGCTAGCGGCACATATTTGCTTTCCCGACCCGCGTTGGCTTTTTCTGATCGTCGAACGGCTGCGCCGCATCTTTGATCTCGGAGCGGTTCCGCACGAGATCGCCGCGCATCTGGGCGCGGATCCGTTGCTAACCGCGCGGATCAAAGCGGCGCCGGGTCTGCGCGTGCCTGGATGCTGGGATGGATTTGAACTTGCGGTGCGCGCGATCTTAGGTCAGCAAATATCGGTCGCCGCTGCTAGTACCCTCGCCGGCCGGTTGGTTGATCTGTTCGGCCGTCCGTCCAACGCCGGTGAAGGTTTGACCCATCAGTTTCCGACCGCCGATGCTTTGGCCGCGTCCGATATCGCCCGTATCGGTCTACCAGTAAAACGTGCCGAGTCCATTCGCGGTTTAGCGCAGGCGGTGGCTGACGGTCGCATCGTTTTCGACGGGCGCGTTGACCTTAACGATTTCCGAAACGCTATCTGTGAGATACCCGGCATCGGCGATTGGACCGCCCAATACATCGCCATGCGCGCCCTGGGTGATCCCGACGCGTTTCCGGCGAACGACTTGATACTTTTACGCAACGCGGGACTGACCACGGGTACGCAGTTGGCGCGACGTGCCGAAACTTGGCGGCCGTGGCGGGCCTACGCGACGATGTATCTATGGCGAGACGCCGGTCTCGTCGGAGCGCCCGCAATCCAACGGCAAGCGGACTCGGCGAATCAGGAACGTCATGATGTTGCAGC
>JBDSEC010000416.1:0-2878 GCA_039920205.1 Pyrinomonadaceae bacterium | reverse complement strand
GACGAATTGCGTGGGCTGATCGACGTTTCCCTGGCCAGTGGCCACCTGCGCCGTGAAGAGCGTCGCTTGATCGACCGGGTATTTGAATTTTCGGAAACCCTGGTGCGCGAAGCGATGGTTCCCCGGACCGAGATCATCGCCATCAGCGCCGATTGCAACTTAGAACAGATCGCCGAGATCTTCCGCGAGCATCCCTATTCGCGGCTGCCGGTTTATCGTGAATCGCTGGATGACGTGATCGGCTTCATTCACAGCAAAGACATCATGCGCTTCCTGCTTCGACCCCATGAGTTCAGTTTGGGCGAAGTGCTACAGCCGGCCATCTACGTGGTCGACACGGCCCGGCTGGAAGATGTGCTGCGCCAGATGCAGAAAGCCAAAGTTCACTTTGGGTTTGTGGTCGATGAATACGGCGGGGTCGAAGGCATCATTACCTTAGAAGACCTGCTGGAAGAGATCGTGGGTGATATTTCGGACGAACATGACGAGGAAGTAAACGAACAGATCCAGCCCCAACCGGACGGAACTTATATGTTGGATGGCGGGCTGGTGGTCCGCGATCTCAACCGGCGACTGAAACTGTCGCTGCCCGAAGACGAAGGCTACACGACCGTGGCGGGCTTTCTCATGTCCGAGGCCGGCAATGTGCTAACAACCGGTGATGTAGTCAAATACAACGGTTTGATCTTTGAGGTTAAAGAGGTCCATCGGCGCCGCGTGATCTCGGTCCATCTCGAAAAGGCGCCAGTTGAATCGGATCCGGAAGAAGAATCCGCCCTGGCGTCAGTCGCCGCCGACTAGCTTTCATATTAAGTAGGAGCGTAACCGCCAAATGAGCATCATTGAAAATATTTCCGCGCGCGAGATCTTGGATTCGCGGGGCAACCCGACGGTCGAAGCCGAGGTAGTTCTGCTGGATGGCCCATCGGGCCGCGCGGCCGTACCTTCGGGCGCTTCTACCGGTGAGCACGAAGCGGTTGAGCTCCGCGACGGCGATAAGAAACGTTATTTGGGTAAAGGTGTCCTGCGCGCGGTGCGCAACGTTAACGAGATCATCGCGCCGGCGCTTGAGGGGCTTGATGCCTTGGACCAAGCCGAAGTTGACGCCGCGCTGATCGATCTGGACGGCACGCCGAACAAGGGGAAACTGGGCGCGAACGCCTTGCTGGCGGTTTCTCTGGCGACCGCGCGCGCGGCCGCGGCCTATTCCGAGGTCGCGCTGTATCGGTACCTGGGCGGTCCAAATGCCCGCACGCTCCCGGTGCCAATGATGAATATCCTGAACGGTGGCGCGCATGCGGACAACAACGTCGATTTTCAGGAATTCATGGTCATGCCGGTCGGCGCGCCGAATTTTCGCGAAGCCTTGCGGATGGGGGCCGAGATCTTTCACGCTTTGAAATCCGTACTGCGCAAACGCGGCTACAACACCGGTGTGGGTGACGAAGGCGGCTTTGCACCGGACCTGAAATCCAACGACGAAGCGGTGGAAACCATTCTCGAAGCGATCACCCAAGCGGGCTATACCGCGGGCGGCGACGTCATGCTAGCGCTAGACCCGGCCGCGAGTGAGTTCTACGACGGCAAGAACTACGTATTTAAGAAGAGCGATGGCCGCAAACTCACCAGCGATCAGATGGTGGCCTATTGGAAAAGCTGGACCGAACAATATCCGATCATCTCGATCGAAGACGGTATGGCCGAAAACGATTGGGATGGGTGGAAGACCATGACCGACGAAATGGGCCGCACGGTCCAATTGGTCGGCGATGATCTGTTTGTGACCAATTCGTCGTACCTGCGCAAAGGTATCGATCTCGGTGTGGCGAATTCGATCTTGATCAAAGTGAATCAGATCGGCACCTTGACCGAAACGTTGGATTGCATTGAACTGGCCAAGACCAACCGCCGCACGGTCGTCATTTCGCACCGCTCGGGTGAAACGGAAGATTCCTTCATCGCCGATCTGGCCGTTGCGACCAATGCCGGCCAGATCAAGACCGGTTCGCTGTCACGCTCGGACCGCATCGCGAAATACAATCAATTGCTGCGTATCGAAGAAGACCTATTCGAAGCGGCTCGCTATCCGGGTCGCAACGCGTTTTATCAGATCGAACCGGCCCCGGCGGCGAAACCGAAAAAGGCCAAGGCGGGTAGGTGACACCATGCCGCAAGAATGGAAACGCGGTGCGTTCACAATTAGCGACGATCCGGCCCGGCTGGATCTGCCCCTGATCCACCAATTCATCTCGACCCAATCGTATTGGGGCGTTGGTCGACCGATCGAAGTGGTCAAAAAGTCGATCGACGGATCGGTTCCCTTCGGCGTATACAAAGGCGACGAAATGGTCGGTTTCGCGCGTGTGGTCACGGACGGCGCTACGTTTGGCTGGATCGCGGATGTATTCGTGCAACCATCTGAACGCGGACAGGGTCTTAGCAAATGGCTGATGGAGGTCATGCTGGACCATCCCGATCTGCAAGGGTTTCGCCGCTGGGTGTTGGCGACCAAGGATGCACAAGGGCTTTATCGCAAATTTGGTTTTGAAGAGTTGAAGCGGCCGGAACGTTGGATGGAACGGTTCGACCCGAACATGCAGGAAGCTCCCGATTACTGGAAACAGGATTAGAATTCGCGGACTCTCTCCCGGAATGGATTCAAATGAAAGTACATTCGTTATCAAGATCACCGGGAATGCAATTGCTTTTTGTTGCCACGTTGACCCTCGGCACATTTGGGATCGATCTGGATGCCGCTTCCGCCATGCCCCGAGCCCAAGACAATTTGTTGACCGCCCCGTCGGCGCTGATCGTCAGTGTCGATGCGCGTGGCCGCGTCACCCTAAATGAAACGGCGTACGGGACCGTGACCGACACG
>JBDSEC010000415.1:0-6427 GCA_039920205.1 Pyrinomonadaceae bacterium | reverse complement strand
CGGATGTCGCGCCGCGTTTTCATGGCGCCCCGCGGCTGAATATGGACCCGGAAACCCACGACACGTTGTGCATCGCGTGTAATCTCTGCGCGCTGGTTTGCCCCGAGGATTGCATCGACGTGTTGGCAATGGATATCGAGGTCATCACCGCCGGCAAGGCACGGCGAAAGAAGGTTCTGGACGAATTCATTTTCGATACTTCACGGTGCATGTTCTGCGCGCTGTGCCAGGAAGCCTGTCCGACCAATTGTCTGGAGTTGACCCAAGAGTTCGAACTGGCGACCTACACGCGTGCGGAATTTGTATGGAATCGTCAGATGCTGGAGCAAGGGCGCGAGACCGTCAAATTCGACGGCTAAGCGGACGAAAATATTATGGAATTAAGTGGAGCTGCCGCCATTTTCTTTTGGTTCTTTGCGATCGCATCGCTGTGCACCGGTCTGCTTACGATCATGGCGCGCAACGCGGTCCACTGCGCACTGTTCTTGATCTCGACCTTACTGTCGGTCGCGGCCATGTTTGTACTTTTGGGCGCGGAGTTCGTCGCGGGTGTGCAGATATTGGTATATATCGGCGGCGTGATGGTGCTGTTCCTGTTCGTGATCATGTTGGTCAACGTGGGAGCCGAAGAACGCGGCAACGTCGCGATCTTTAATAGTACGCGACAGGTAGCGGCCACGTTCGTTTTGGTACTTTTGCTCGCGTTCGCGTTTGTTTTTGCTGTCAATCAAAGCCGCGAAGCGTTGTTCAAGCCGCCCGCCGGACCGAGCGCCGTAGTGGCGTCGACGGTAAGCGCGACCGGAACCATGCGCATTTCGCGCAACACGGAAGAGGTTGGCGGGGCGCTTTATCGGTACGCAGCGCTGCCGTTCGAGATCGCCAGCATCTTATTGCTGGTGGCGATCGTTGGTTCAGTCTTGTTGGCGCGCACGCGCAAACAAGAATTGATGGGTCCGAACCCGGGAAGCGATTCGTGACGCTACTCACCAACATTTTGGGATTCTGGCAGTCGGCGGAGAGTAGCCCGCTGAGCGAGGGATTGACGCATCCGGACCTATCCAAATTCCTGGTGGTCAGCGCGCTGCTGTTCATGATCGGCGTCGCGGGCGTTTTGGTCCGCCGCAACATAATCGTGATCTTCATGTCGATCGAGCTGATCATGAACGCGGCCAACATTAACTTCCTCGCATTCTCACACTATTTAACGAGCATCGGTTCGGTCAACGCGTTGACCGGACAAATTTTCGCGATCTTTGTGATCGTGGTCGCAGCGGCCGAAGCCGCCGTTGGTCTGGGTCTGATCATCGCGCTTTACCGCAACCGACAGACCATCTGGATCGACGAAATAGATCTGCTTAAGTGGTAACCGGCGGGTCGTGCCGGCAGTAGTTTTATGAACCGGACGCCGGGTCCGGGCGTCGCGAGACTATGTACAAGTTGATCTGGCTAATTCCGTTGTTGCCCCTGGCCGGCGCCGTCGTGAACGGTTTGCTGGGCGCGCGGTTGCGGATGTCGGAAAAGGTCATTGGATCGATCGCGGTGGGATCGATCGCGCTGGCGTTTTTGTTGACGTTGGCGGCGGTCGGGTCGTATGGGTTCGGTGGTGACGCGCAAGGTTGGCCCAACGCTTATCTTTCAGAGTTCAAGTACACCTGGATCGAAGGTACGGGCGAGATCACTCAGGTCGTTTCCGAAGGCGCGTCGCAGGATAACGCGGTGCCGCACACCTACCGAACTCAGCAGACCGGAAAGGGCTTCGCGCTCGACCTAGACTGGCGTTACCAACTGGACCCGTTGTCCGCCGTCTTCATGTTGATCATCACCGGCGTGGGACTTTGCATCTTCGTATTTGCGCTGGGTTACATGCACGGCGATCCGGGTTTTTACCGGTTCTTTGCCTACCTCGGGCTGTTCATGTTTTCGATGCTCGTGCTGGTGATGGGTGCGAACTTCGTGATGATGTTTGTCGGGTGGGAGGGCGTCGGTCTGTGCTCGTACCTGTTGATCGGCTACTACATCAGACGACCCGAAGCGGCGAGCGCCGCCCGCAAGGCATTCATCACTAATCGCATTGGTGACTTGGGTTTTATCCTCGCGATCTTTGCCATCGTTGCCACCTTCGGTTCGGCGCAGTTCACTACGGTAATGGACCAGGTAAAGACGTTACCGGTCGAGTTGATCGGCAGCTGGGGTTTGCTGTCGTGGATCGCCTTGGGTCTGTTTATCGGGGTAACGGGCAAGAGCGCGCAGATCCCGTTGTTCGTATGGTTGCCGGACGCGATGGCGGGACCGACGCCGGTTTCGGCGCTGATCCATGCCGCCACCATGGTGACCGCGGGGATTTATTTGTTGGCGCGCTGTAACGTGATCTTCCTGCACTCGCGGACGATGATGTTGGTGGTGGCAATTACCGGGGCCGTGACGGCGCTGTTCGCCGCCAGCATTGCCATCACGCAAAACGACATTAAGAAGGTGCTGGCCTACTCGACGGTTTCGCAGTTGGGCCTCATGGTGATGTCGTGCGGCGTGGGAGCCTTTACGGGTGGTGTCTTTCACGTCTTGACCCATGCCTTTTTTAAGGGCCTGCTCTTCCTCGGCGCCGGTTCGGTGATCACGGCCTTGCATCATGAACAGGACCTGCGGCGGATGGGAGGATTGCGCAAGTTCATGCCGAAAACCTACTGGACCTTTGTGGTGGGTTGGTTGGCCATCTGCGGCATCATTCCGCTCAGCGGTTTCTGGTCCAAAGACGAGATCCTGTGGCGTACGTTATCGACCGACTTGATCCCATTCGGTCCGGTGTTGTGGCTAGCCGGGCTCGGGGCGGCTTTTTGTACCGCCTTTTATATGACCCGCCTGGTCGCCTTGGCGTTCTGGGGTGAATATCGCGGCCCCAACACCGAGCCTCAAGCAGCATTGGAAGCCGACAGCGAACGGATCGAACATCTACATCACCAGATCCCGCGCGAGTCGCCGCCGGTGATGTGGATTCCGTTGGTGGCGTTGGCGATATTTGCGGCTGTCGGTGGTTTCGTTGGAATCGGTCATGCGATGTCCGGGGGCGCGCCGGTCGGCGGAAGGCTGAACATCGGACATTGGCTCGGTCCGGTGATCGCAATGCCCGATGTATCGCATCCGGAAGTGATGCCGGCAACCTCCCACCTGATGGTGACACCCGTCCATTACGGATCGGCGATCGTGCGTAGCGTGGAAACTTCGCTAGGCGCGCGCGGGGCGGAATTGCTCTGCCTGGGCATTTCGCTCGTTGTCGGCGTTTTGGGGATCGCGACGGGTTGGTTCTTTTACGTGGCCCGGCCCGGTTTGCCGGACCGCGTGGCCACGCGATTCGGAGTACTCTATCGCGCTAGTCTGAACAAGTTTTGGATCGACGAATTGTATGGATTCTTATTTACCCGGCGCACGATGGATGCCGCGCGGGGAGTTTACGCGGTCGATTCCAAGGTCGTCGATGGAGCGGTAAACGGCACCGCCTGGGTTACCCGTACGGCGAGCCGGTTGACCGGCGGCACGGACAAGTACGTCGTGGATGGTTTAGTGAACGCGGTCGCCAACGCGATTCAACGCCTCGGCTCCCCACTTGTCCGCGCCGCCCAAACCGGCCTGACCGCGAATTACGCTTTGGTGATGGTGTTGGGATTGGTCGTGACCGTGGCCTGGTTGTTCGGGCGCGAGATCTTGAACGCGATGGTGGGTTTGGGTCGACCATAGACGGATGGACTTCCTACTATGCTTACATTAATTACCTGGCTGCCGGCCGTGGGCGCGATCGTGCTGCTGGCACTGTTTCGCGCGGACCGTCCGGGCGCCATAAAGAAATTCGCCACCGCCTGGTTCGGGGTATCATTCGCGGCTTCGTTGTGGTTGCTGCGCTACGACGGCGCCATCGCAGGCATGCAGTTCTTGGAAGACCACGCGTGGATCCCCGGGTTGGGCGCGCGCTATCAGTTGGGCGTCGATGGCGTAGCTGTTTTGCTGATCATCCTAACGACGCTGTTGGGACTGCTGGCAGCATTGTCGTCTTGGGAGGCCGTCGCCAAGCGCGAGAAGGAGTATTACGCGCTGCTGTTATTGTTGCAGACCGCGGTGGTCGGGGTCTTTACCTCGATGGATCTTTTCCTCTTCTTTCTTTTCTTTGAAGTTTCGCTGGTCCCGATGTATTTCCTGATCGGAATTTGGGGCGGCGAGCGACGGCTGTACGCGGCGATCAAATTCTTTCTCTACACCTTGTTCGGTTCAGTGGTGATGCTGTTGGGCATTATCAAGGTCTACTTTCTAACGCAGGACCCCACCTTGGCAGCGCAGATCACCGACGCGACGATGAATCAGATCGCGTCGAACGCGGGTTCGATGGCCATGTTGAAGAACGCGGTGCTGGCGGCGCAAAGCGGCGGCGGCACCTTTAACATAATGTATCTGCAGGCGATGGGTTCCGTTCTGCCGATGGGCACGATGCAGGTGTTGTTGTTCGCGGCTTTTGCGATCGGCTTTGCCATCAAGGTGCCAATGTGGCCATTCCACACCTGGCTGCCGGACGCCCACGTTGAGGCGCCCACCGCCGGTTCGGTCATCCTGGCTGGTGTGTTGCTAAAACTCGGGACGTACGGCTTTTTCCGCTTTAACTTGCCCATGTTCCCCAAGGCCGTGTTGGATGAAAATTCATTTGGCCGGTTTGGGGTGCGCAGTGTGATGGTCTTCCTGGCACTGGTCGGCGTTATCTATGGCGCGCTGGCGGCGATGTATTTTGTGGTCAAGAAAGACGGCGACATTAAAAAGTTGGTCGCGTACGCCTCGGTTTCATCCATGGGCATCGTGATCTTGGGATTGTTTGCCGCTAACCCGAACGGCATCCGTGGCGCCGTGTTGCACATGGTCAATCACGGTATCTATTCCGGCGCGTTGTTCCTACTGGTCGGCGTGATCTATGAACGGCGACATACGCGCAGCGTGGCGGAGTTCGGCGGTTTGGGCACGGTGATGCCGCGCTTCGCTTTTGTGTTCATGATGATGGCCTTGACCGCCTTGGGATTGCCGATGTTGTGTGTCTTTATTTCGGAATTCCTGACCATGCAGGGCGCATTCGAGGCTAATCCGATCTGGGCCGGGATCGCGGCGCTGGGGATCGTGTTGAACGCCGCCTACCTGCTCTGGCTCTATCAACGAATGTTCTTTGGCGAGGTTACCAACCCGGCCAATGAATCGTTGAAAGATCTTTCCCGGCGTGAATGGGTTTATTTGCTGCCACTGGTCTTGCTGTCGGTCTTGATCGGCGTTTATCCCAAGCCCCTGATGGATTATGTCGTTCAACCGGTGAACGCGGTGGTGCACCTGGTGCGGCAGGATTATCCCAATCCGCCGAAACCGGTCGCCCCGGCGACCACCACTACCAACGGGGATGTTAAGTAAGCTCAATGTTCCTGCAAGCCAACGCCACTTCCATATTTAGTATCGACGACCTGAAATTGATCGGGCCGGTGCTGGTGCTTACCCTGGCGGCGTGCGTGGCCCTGGTCCTGGAAGTAATTTTGCCCAAGTCTAAGAAACGCTGGACGGCCTATTTCTCGCTGGCCTCGATCGGCGCAGCGTTCGTTTCGTTGGCGATCCTTTCGGCAAATGCGGGGGCTTCGTGGAAATTCTGGGAGCTGGAAAGCGTTGCCGCCGCCACTGGTTTCTACGGTATGGTGCGGATCGACGGGTTGGCGCTCTTCTTTCAGATAGTCTTCTTGCTCGCCGCCGCGCTGACCATCCTGATCTCGATCCGCTATCTGGATATCGAAGAATCGCAATTCGGCGAATTCTACGCGTTGATCCTTTTCGCCACGGTCGGGATGATGTTCTTAGCCAGCGCGTACGACCTGATCTCGCTCTACATCAGCTTGGAATTGATGGCGCTCTCCTTCTACGTGCTGGTCGCCTTCACCCGCCGCGAGCGGCGCACGAATGAAGCGGCGATGAAATATTTTCTGCTGGGGGCGTTCTCGTCTGGTATTCTGCTGTACGGATTTTCACTCTTGTACGGCTTGGCGGGATCTACCAATTTGGGCGAGATCTCAACGGCCGTCGCCGGCATCGTGTCTGGATTCCCGGCCGCCGGAGCCGCGCCGAATCCCGCTTCTTCGCTGCGGCCGTTATTGCTGTTAAGCATAGTCACGATGGCCGCGGGGTTGTTCTTTAAGGTCAGCGTAGTTCCCTTTCATATGTGGACGCCCGATGCGTATGAAGGCGCGCCCACACCAGTCACGGCGTTTCTTTCTACCGCATCAAAAGCGGCGGGGTTCGTCATTCTAGTACGCATCTTTTTGGTTGGCGTGATCGACCTGCGCGCTGATTGGGCGCCGATCTTGGGCCTGGCCGCGGCCATAACCATCTCGGTGGGAAACTTAGGTGCGATCACGCAGACGAATGCCAA
>JBDSEC010000414.1:0-14019 GCA_039920205.1 Pyrinomonadaceae bacterium | reverse complement strand
GATGCTAGTGGATACCCAAGCTCCTCACTGACATCTAACCTCTAGCATCTGACATCTGTTTTTCTGGTGGCGGTGGATGGACTTGCACCACCAACCTAAGGCTTATGAGACCTTCGCTCTGCTCGTTGAGCTACACCGCCGGAAGAACAGTTTTTAGCCGTTAGCTGTTAGCCATTAGCAAGATGCGCTGCCCTCTGGCTAGCCACTAACGGCTAATATCTAACGGCTAAGTTATTTGGAGGCGATGGCGGGATTCGAACTCGCAACCAGCTGTTTACAAGACAGCCGCTCTGCCAATTAGAGCTACACCGCCAAGAAGAAGTGGTTAGATGTCAGATGCTAGTTCGAACTCACGATCCGTACTAACATCTAACATCTGACATCTATTTTTTGGTGGCTGGAGTTGGAATCGAACCAACCTATCTGGTTTTTCGGACCAGCACTAATCCATCTCAGTTACCCAGCCGGAACGGAAGAATTAGCCACAGAGTTCACAGAGGGCACAGAGAAAAGGCAATTCCATCGTAACGGTGCAACCTACTCTCTGTGTTCTCTGTGACCTCTGTGGCTAACCTGCCTTTTGTATCAGTTCCACGACTTCGTCGAGGAACAGATATTTGCGCCACGCCGGATTGCTTTCCGCGTAGTGGCACAGCAACACGCGATCCAGGCCCACGCGCAACGCGTGCTGCGAAGTCAGCAAAGGCATGCGCGCCTGCGTCGGCGTACGGTTACCCTTTCGTTGGTTGCACTCGACGCAAGCCGTGACCAGATTTTCCGGCGCCGATTCGCCGCCCTGCCCGCGCGGGGTGATGTGGTCCAAGGTCAGCGCGCCCGCCGCCTTCTTCACGCCGCAGTATTGGCAACGGAACTTGTCACGGAGGTAAATGCGCGTGCGCTTCATGCCGGTGCTGTTCCGGCGGCGCCGTAGGTTCACATAGCTGCGCAGCCGGACAACGCTCGGCACCAAGTGCACCGCATTCACCGAGCGCAAAACGCGTCCGCCTTCGTAGTCTTCGGCAAACACAGTAGCCTTCATTACCATTCGCACCGCCCGCGCGACACTGACCGTGCCCAGCGGTTCGTAAGAAAAATTCAACAGCAAAACACGGCCATTCAATGGCATGACGCACCTCCTTTCTAAAAAATAGGACGAAATATAGGACCTATGTGACCCATAGGTCCTATTCCGGATCGTTAGTCCAGGAAAACCACCGAGCGGGCGCCGGGTGCCAAGAACTCGGTGTTCATGTAAACGCGATGCCAACCATCGAGCATCACGGTTTGGTGATCGGAATGACGGACGCGACCGCGGGCAAAGACCGCTGCGTTGCGCCGCATCGGACGCCAAGTCAGCTTTTGCGCCCGGCGATCACCTTTGAGCAGTTGCTCGTACTGGTCCAGCGTCAATCCTAACGGGAAGCGATGGCTGATCATGACCGGTTCGCCGCCGAAGCGAAAGACTTCTTCGCAAACATGCGGCTTACCACCGTTGCCGCGGGTAATCGCCTCATTCCGGAAGATCACCTTTGGACTTTCCGGAAGTTGAGCCGCCGGTACAAAGAACCACTCGCCTTGACGGACGAATGCTTCGTTGTGACGGGCCAGACGATTCTTTTTCCGCCGCACGCGGTGCTGCACCTGCCATCGAACTTCGACCGGTTGCAGTTCTTCCATCGCCCGCGTCACATTGGTCACACCTGGTCCCGGCACGGCGCAAACGAACCAATGTCGTTCGTCGTGACCGCACAGGAACTTCTCCTTAACGCCTTCGCGACGCCCAAGCAAGAGCAAATGACGCCGGCCCGGATCCAGATCGATCACTTCATAAGTGACCGTGTCGTTGACCGCAATGCGGATGTCGAAGAATTCGCCGTGCCGATCGCGGCGAATATCGATACCCGCGCGGTTGTACCAATCCAAAACTATCTGATTGATCTTGACCCGCGCACCCATCAACCCAAAATGTTTTTCTAACAGTTGTAAGCCCATACAAAATCCTTCTTGAAAAGGCTTCGTCGTGGAAGCCGGTTTTTCCTACCGGCGAGATCAGTCGCGACCTCCTTCGAGGTGCCGCGGCATCGCCGGCGCAACGGTTGCGCTTGAACTATCGATCCTGGCCGTCATTGCGGCACCTCCTTTTGGGACAATGAAATAGGTCCGAGTGATTTCATCGAACCGGCTATTTGGAGCAGGCGGCCGGAGTCGAACCGGCGATTAGCGGGTTTGCAGCCCACCGCCTTAACCGTCTTGGCTACGCCTGCCTGCGGAAAATTGGAGTGAGTGATGGGAGTTGAACCCACAACCTCCGGTTTGGTAGACCGGCGCTCAACCGATTTGAGCTTCACTCACGAAATGCTGAAGGGGAGAAGAGGAGAAAGGGAGAAGGGGTGAAACGGTGAAGGGCGAAACGCATCCGCCGTTACCCGAGGCGTTTCTTCCCCAGCCCCCAGCCCCCGACCCCCGACCCCCGCCTTAGGCGCCTACCCCTTAACGCACAACACCTGCTTGATCTCGGCGACAATTTCCACCAGATCGTTTTGGTTGCGCATGACCTGGCCGATGTCTTTGTAGGCGCCGGGGATCTCGTCGATCACCCCGGTGTCTTTACGACACTCGACGCCGTCGGTTTGCTGGGCCAGATCGTCCCGCGTAAAGCGGCGGCGCGCGGCGGCGCGCGACATTTTGCGGCCGGCCCCGTGCGAACACGAGTCAAAACTCTCGGCTTTACCGAGACCCTTAACGATGAACGATCGAGTTCCCATCGAACCCGGGATGATCCCCAAGACACCGTCCGCGGCATTGATCGCGCCCTTGCGCGTGACGAAGACCTCTTCGCCATAATGCAGTTCGCGGCTGACATAGTTGTGGTGGCAGTTGACCACCAGTTCCGGTCGAAACGCTTTGTCATCATTGAACATGCGGTTGAACTGCTTCAACACCTGGTTCATCATGACCTCGCGGTTCTTCATCGCGTAGCTTTGCGCCCACTCCAAGTCTTTCCAGTAAGCGGCAAACTCCGCGGTGCCTTCGATGAAATAGGCCAGATCGGGATCGGGCAGTTCCGACAAGCGCCAGAGCAATTTCGCCGTGGCGATATGACGGTCGGCCAGCTCTTTACCGATATTGCGTGAACCGGAATGCAGCATTAACCAGACGCGGTCTTCCGTATCCAAACAAACCTCGATGAAGTGATTACCGCCACCCAAGCTTCCGAGCTGCTTCATGGCCTTGCGTTCCCGATCCTGAACTCCGCTGTGCAGGGTCGAGAATCGTTCCCAACCGCTCCAACGCGAAGCCTCGTCGATCGAATTGCGGTTTTCACTAAAACCGGTCGGGATCGTCCGTTCGATCTGCGCCCGCAGTTCCGGGAGTTTGCGCTGCAGGATGCGACTCTTGAACGGCGTCTTGACCGCCATCATGCCGCAACCGATATCCACCCCGACGGTGGCCGGTATGACCGCCGACTTGGTGGCGACCACTGAACCGACCAGGCTGCCCTTACCCAAATGGGCATCCGGCATGAGCGCTACGTGCTTGAACAAACAGGGCAGCCGCGACACATTGCGCAGCATCGCTTCTTCTTCGTGGCCAAACGCATGATTGGCCCACGACAAAATGGGGGCGACCGCGCCGCCCACGTTCAATTTCTCAAATGGCATGGTTGCCTCCTTTCAAAAATAGTGGCCGAAGCGGCCGGTGTTGGGTGCCAGGTATCAGGTGCAGGGGGGAAGAGAGCTCCAACCGGCACCTGACACCGGAAACCTGACACCCATTATATTGGCGGGACTGACGAGACTCGAACTCGCACCGTCCTGATCGACAATCAGGCGCACAGCCTTTGTGCTTCAGTCCCAAGAAATTGTCCGACAGACGGTTTGTCTGTCGAAACGACGTCACCCGAACGGCCAGTTCAGACCAACAACGATCGCCAGGTTGCGCGTCCTCGGCTTTTAACAACTGTTCGGATAATCTTCCTTCGGCGGCAACTTAGGTCGAGCATTAAGCGATTCAACTTCTAACGCGATCGCGTCGCGAACCGCGTTGATAGCGTCGGCCAATCGATTGATCTTAAAGAGCGCGTCTGCGCGCTCTTCGCGGGTGTCCAGGGAGAGATCGAACCCGACGCGGCGATCGCAATCGCCGATCTTTAATTCAACCGTTGCCCAGCGCCAACCTTCGCGATGGTCGTTAGGAATTTCCCGAGTGTCTTGAACCACCCCGATGACAAACGCCGGCCATTGGGTATCGCGGTTAAGAAACTCGCGGCGGCGTACGTGGTATTTTGCGCGTTGGCGTGCCATGGCGCTTTCCTTTCTAAACCGTCCGCTTGACGGCGTGGATGTTGGGTTAACCGGAATCATCGATTGCTTGCGTCGTGATCGTGGTATTCATGCATTACTCCTTAGGTTGATCTGACGAAATTTGGGTGGGCCGACGAGAGTCGAACTCGCAACGGTCGCAGTCACAGTGCGATGCTCTGCCGGATTGAGCTACGGCCCACAAAAAGGGTTTCCGGTGCCGGGCTTGTCGGCGAAAACGGGATACGCATACCTAGGATCAACCTTTTGTTTGATGAACGCCTCAACCTAGGTTCAGCCGTCCCTAATGGGACTACAACGTCGCCGGTTAACCCAGCGATAAATCGCTGGGCTACTTTCGTAATGTCCCTGCGGGACGAAGCAATCTCTATGTTCTTAACTCGCAGGACTGAGGTGAAACCTCGCTAGCTGTTAGTAAAAAGCAGTTCACGGGTTAGCACTAGCATCTGACATCTAGCAGCTATTCTGGCAGGGGCGCTCGGATTCGAACCGAGAATAGCGGTTTTGGAGACCACGGGTTTGCCGGTTAGCCTACGCCCCTAAAAGCAGAGGTTAGATGTCAGATGCTAGAGGTTAGTAGAAGCACAAGTTCGGCCCCGGACTAGCATCTAGCATCTGACCAGTAGTTACATGTTAAGTGTCATACGTTACTAGTGGGCCAGAGCAACCTACTAACATCTGACATCTAGCATCTAACATCTCGTCATTCATCGCCAATCACTTATGAATGTGGTAAAAAAAATAGATGAAGGCAACGAGCGGGATCGTCGTGTAGACACACTACGGCCCCAACTTCTGTTAAGGATCATTGGCCCCGGGCTCTCGCAAAGACACTGGGCCAAAGATCCTGAAGGCTCGCTGCCTTCATCTCTTTAACAAGGTATTTCAATTATCAAACAACAAAATAAAAGGAGCGGGTCTCTTAAGCCCCCAAGGGAAGCTCGACCCGCTCCTGACAATCTCGTAAACTACTGAATTTAAGAGTTTTAGGAGCGGGAAAGCCGCTCCCGCGATACTACGTTTTAAGTTGACGATCAACTATCGTCCCTAGATCGACCATGAATTGACCGGCCAAATTGAGCCGGCTGACATAATCACAGCCTTCGGGACAACCAGTCGGTTGCATCGCATTGGACACACCGGCAGAGGCCGACCAAATGGTCGCCAATGTCGTGGCCGTCTGCATATGTTTCCGATCTCTCTGGTTTGTCATCATCAAACTTTTTCCTCGTCTGCTTCGCTCTCACTGAGATCGAAGCCTTGCATGTATAAGGCATCTCTTATGGTCTTGTCAAGAGTTTTTTAGAAAAAAGTTTTATTGGACCAGATGTTTTACAAAAAATATGCGGTCAAGAAATACGCAGAAAGAGATCCGATTGGGGATAGGGCGGACACTAAACTCAATAGCTAGATCGTTGTCCAGTGCGGTGCGGCTTAGTACTAACCGGGGGTGTCTAAAACTATTGGCGGCTAGACCACCAGCGCTTACAACCCAGGGAACAAGAATTTGCGCCGCATCCGAAGCAATAATTAAAGTCATCTCGTTAGGCGAAGTCGCACCCCCTGGACAGTGGCATATCCGAAGCTGAGATTGCGGTTATGCCACGGGCAATTTGTTGGCCAAAGAGAATCGACAGACTAACCGAGCCGCTGGCGAAATTACGAAATGGTCAATGTTTGGCTTGAAGAGTTGCCTCTTCTGGGCACCAATCAATCGACGGTGTGTAATCCAAATTTACGTCGGCAGCGCGGCTATGCCGCCGGGGGCGTAGCCCCAGAGAGACCCGGAAGGTCCTACCTTTAGGCGAGGCAGAGCCATCGCCGCACATAGAGCGGCGGAGCCGGAGCAAGGCGATTGGAACTGCGCGCCGACCGCCCTAGCTAGCTAGCTAGTCAGCAGACCCTCCGGTAAATTCCGGTTATATCGCGAGAGGCTCTAATCGCCTGCGGGACCTTATTCCGCTAAGAATTTCAGCAGCGCCGCGTTGAACTCGCTCGCCTTTTCCAACATCGGTGCGTGGCCGCACTTCTCGAAGATCACCATCTGCGCACCGGGGATCTCGCGCTTAAAGCGTTCGCCATATTCGGCCAACGTGAGCAAGCCATCATTCCGACCCCATATGATCAAGGTCGGCATCTTGATCCCGCCCAGCCTTCCATCCAATACATCATCACCGCGAGCCAGCGAAGCGGAGATTCGATCGATGGTGTAGCCGTCGCCAGCGCCGAGTCGGCCGGCTAACGCTTGATCGACAAAGTAGTCATTGAGAAACAACTCTTTGTTGAAAACCATAAGCGAGATGATCGCCCGCATCTGATCGCGCGTTACGGGGTTTAGCCCGGTCAAGGCGCTGGCGTCAAACCCCTGGGGCAGGGCAAAACCGGCGGCATCGACTAACACCAAACGTTCGACGCGCTGCGGATACTTCAGCGCGAAACCAGCGGCGATCCAACCACCTAACGAATTACCAACGACCGTGGCTTTGTCGATTTTCAATTCCGAGCAGAGCTTGTCCAGAAAATCGATATAGGTGCCGATCCGATAACCGATCAGCGGTTTGTCCGATTTGCCAAACCCGATCTGATCCGGTACGACTACATGATATTTCGTCGCCAGCGCCGGGATCGTCAGTGCCCAGTTCGTGACATTCCCACCCAGTCCATGAAGCAGAATCACGGTCGGTCCGGTGCCGGCCTCGAGGTAGTGAATATTCTGGCCAAAGACGGAGACGTTCTTGTCTTGAATACCGGTTTGCGCCGGGACCGGTGTTAGCAGATCAGGTGTGACCGGCAATGGCGTCGTTGGCAAAAGGCGATCCGCCGAAAGTAACGCCGTTTCCCTCCGCGATAGCGCCGGGGCAATATTCGCCTTGGCCGACATTGAAATCAGTAAGAGCGACAGCGTCAAAGCCATTGCCTGGACATATAAGCGTCGATGTTTAATTAGGGAACCCATTTGAAAGTGCCTCACTAGGTGAAATACAGCGTCAAAACAAAGGAATAGAATCATGCCGGATATAACACTCCGCGACTAATAGTTCCGGAGCCGGCCCGGCAACTTGAAGGATAGTACCGTCCGAACCGATGATCCCGGACGACCCGTGCGAGACCAAGCCTTTGGCGGTGCCCACGACGTCCGCTCGGATCACATAAACACCGTGCTTTAATGCCATCGCCAGGTCGACATCTCGCACCTTCGCTACCAACTCGGGACCGGCTTTACCCGGCGGAAGCCCATTATTAGTCGGTATGAATATCGCCTTCGCACCCTTTGCGGCCATAACCTGAGCGGGCGCCTGAAAGTTTGAATCGTTACAGATGACGATGCCGAAGGTCAGCCCGTTAATGGTAAAAACCGGCATTTCGACTCCGGCTTGGTAGACCGATCGGTTGATCGCCGGATGCAGTTTGCGATAGATGCCTACCACCGAACCTTTGTAATAAACCACGGCGGAATTGTAGAGGTTTGCGTTATCGTCGATCTCGGTAAAACCCAATATCGTTGCGACTTTTTCACTTCCTAACCTGGCCAGCTTCGCGTCAAGTTCGCCCGCGCGGACGTTGATCGCAAAGTCCTTCGGACGATCCGAATAGTCAGCTAGGCCGCCCAGCGCGCCCTCCGGACAGCAGAGGATCTCGACACCCAAAGTTTCACAAGCGTCGATCTGCTCGCGGATCAGGGCGAGAATTTCGTCCGTACAGGTAGCGGAGAGCGGGGCTTGGTAAGCGGCAATTTTCATTTATCACGGGTTCGTCTCATTGGATGCGACGGGGGATACCGAATTCGCTGTCATTGGCGATGGATTCTTGCCCCGGGCATCGACAGATCAACAGTTCGCCGTACCCTAGTTACAACGTACCCGACGGGTCACCTTGATCCCGGCGCGCCAATCTTCATTCAGATCGAACCGGTAGATCTCGATCTCCGGCGATACCGATTGGGCTAGCGCGCTGAAGTTCCGATGAAAACTAAGCATGGGTGCGACCAGATAGACCAGCGGCGGTTCATCCGCGATCATCGCGTCGTCAAACAACCGCGCGCGCTGGATCGTTCCCCAGCGGCGATGCAATTCAATTCTGGTCCAGTAATCCAATCCCTGGAAAACGTGTTCGCGGTCGGCCGCGACCTTTAATTCGATCACGGCGAGCCGGCCATCTTGGCGCAATGCCAGCAGGTCCACCGGCCGCGGTACCGAGGGCGGATCGAACGGCGCGCGAAACTGCGCATAGATCGGCGCCAAGCGCAGCCCGGGATCCAACTGCGTCACGTCGCGCCGCAACATCGATTCCAACCAATTCTCGGGCGCACCGCGGTACATCGCGTGGTTGCGGTCACTGGTATCCGCCGAACGATGCTCGCGCAACTCGTCCAAATACGAACCGAATTCGGGCAACGATCTATCCGTGACCACGCGGCGTTTGGCGCGATCGATGCCGAACCAGACATGCTCCTTACCCAGCAACTGCCGGATGCGCGCGAAGGCTAAACCATGAAATCGAACCGTCTCGCCGCGGCCGCCGCGGGTAACGTCAATGGCGTCGGGCGCTTGGGCGGCGATGGCGGCGGCCGTCTCGCTAACGATCGGTTCGGGCGGGCGTCGAATTAATGGTGGTTTAGTAGTCCAGAGCGACCCGGCATTGAAAGCCGTTCGTCGTTTCGCACTGGTCCAATCTTCAGCGAGTTCGAACAACTCGATCTCGCGCCGCAGACTCTCGCGCAACAAACAGATACGCCGTTCCAAGACGTCGCACATGGGCTTCAACCCAACGAAGCGCAGACCGGTGAATGCCGGCTTCCCCACTAGATCTTTCAGACGGTTGAACCAAAGCATTGCGCCGCTCAACAAAACGTCGGGTGAGGCGTTGCCGCCGTCGGCGACCGAACCAGTCACGGCGATCCGCCGTCGGCCTTTTTCGTTCAAGACAATGCGAGCATAACGGCCCGGCTGACCGCTCCCGACACCGGGGCTCAGCGATGCGCGCTCGACCACGAAGCCAGGCATTTCGGCCGCAACCAGTTCCGCCATTTTTCGGCTGCGCTCGCGGCGTTCGGCGGCGATCACTTCTAATGCAGCTGCGGCGGTTGCGCGCGGCAGGAAGAGCAGGTTGACGCGTACCCCGCCGGCCCGCTGCTCGGCCTGGATCAAAAGCTTGACCTCGGTCCAATCCCAATTTACTACTCGCCAGATCTGCACGCCGTATTCGCCAAAACAGGTCAACCAGATGCGGTGACGTTCAGCGCGCACTTCGATCTCGCCCCGGCGAAGCGGGATGGTCTGATCACGGCGCGGCTCGGTGTAAAGCCATTCTCCGTGACTGGCGATCACGGCGGCTAGCTCGCGTGCAGAATTGTGAACCTCATCGTTAACGTCGTGCATTTATGGGCGGGTGAATGCCTCAAGTTGTGTGTTACGGAACCATATATTAGCATCAGAAGAGCAATGAATAGTGAATAATTAATAATTAATAGCGAAGGTGGAAATTCAGATTAGAGGCGATCTCTGACCGCCGGATCAGGTAAAGTTTTAGCAGTTGCGTACGGGCACGAGAATCGACAGACTAACAATCTGTCGGACGTTTAGAGGCGGTCCTTGACGGTTGGATCTAGCGCGATCATTCAATTTATGAAAAACGTTTTCTTGACCGGTTCGGTGCGGACACCGATCGGGAAATTTGGTGGGACGCTGGCGGGATGGACCGCGGCGGATATGGGGGTGGCGGTCGCGCAGGAGAGTTTGCGCCGCGCCAAGATCGATCCCACGTTGATCGATGGCGGCATCTGGGGATCCGCACGGCAGGCGGGCGGCGGTCCTAACGTTGGCCGGCAGATCACCTATCGCGCGGGTGTGCCCGAAACGGTGCCGGCCTACACGGTGAATCAGGCCTGCGGGTCGGGATTGAAAGCCATTATCCTGGGCGCGCAAGAGATAATGCTCGGCCGCGCGCGGGCGGTCTTGACCGGCGGGACCGAAAGCATGTCGCGCGTTCCCTACTTTGCCGAAGGCGCCCGTTGGGGTGCGCGCCTGGGAAATATGGATCTGGTTGATGGAATGTATCGCGACGGATTCAACGATCCGTTATCGGGTTTGGTGATGGGCCAGACAGCGGAAAACCTGGCGGTGCAATACCACATCACGCGCGAAGAGCAGGACGAGTTCGCTCTGCGTTCTCAACAACGAGCCGAGGCCGCCATCACCGCCGGATATTTTGATAGTCAGATCGTGCCGCTAGAGATCAAGGGCCGCAAAGGAGCAACCACTTCCTTCGCGCGCGACGAACATCTGCGCTTTGGCGCGACGATGGATGGTCTGAAAAAACTGAAACCGGTCTTTGCCCAAGACGGCACGGTAACGGCGGGCAATTCCTCGGGCATCACGGACGGCGCGGCTGCATTGGTGGTCATGGATGAAGAGACATTACGCGAAACCGGCGCCGAGCCGGAAGCGCGCCTGGTCGATTACGAGATCACCGGCGTCGCGCCCGAGATCATGGGCATTGGACCAGTCCCGGCGATCCGCGCATTGTTGGCGCGCCAGAACTTGACCCTGCAAGACATCGATCTGATCGAATTGAACGAGGCGTTTGCCGCGCAAGTGATCGCCTGTGACCGAGATCTGCAGTTCGATCCGGAACGATTAAACGTCAATGGCGGCGCGATCGCGATCGGTCATCCGATCGGTTGCACCGGAACGCGGATCACGACTACGCTATTGCATGAGATGAAGCGACGCGGCGTGCGACGCGGTATTGCCACTTTGTGCGTAAGCGGCGGAATGGGGTTGGCGCTGCTGGTCGAGCGCGCCTAGCTGTACGACCGGCAAAAAAGCCCGCGTCAACCATCGGGTCCGATCGAGGAAAGGATCGGCGTAAAATGTACGACATGCTTTAGCTGGTCGGCGTTTCGATTTATCCTAGTTGCCCTGATAGTTTTGCTCGCTTGGTTTCGTGGGGGGGTGCGGTACCGCATCGTCGACAAACTGAAGTTCGTCGTACATTTTACTTGACTCCGCCTTTCGAAGTTGCTGATCGGTTGGGTTGGGCGTGATATCGAACACCGGCTAAGATGCGAAAAATTGGTCGACATGATCTGTTGGTTATATTGTCGCTGACGGTACTGGCATTTACTACTTCCTGTTCCTCCTGCAGACGAAACGCGCTCTCCACGAACACCAACACTTCAAATTCGAACGCACCGCCGTTTGTTGCCCGTGAACCCGCGCAATATCGCGCCACACGGGTTACCACCTACGCTGGAGCACCACCCCAGCAAACCGCTATCGCGCGTGATGGCGATCGATCGCGCATTGATTTTACCCGTGACGGAAAGCAGTTCACGTTAATCGAAACGCCGGCGGGAAGGATACTCGTTTCAAATGACCGCGCGGTATTCGCGCGATTAAGACCGGACCAAGCCGCGATCACGCCGTCGGAAGACGAAGCCCTGGCTCCCGACCTATCGACCGCACGATTGCTCAATCAAACCGATCTTCCGGCCGATTACCGTCGACTGCGCACCGATCAATTCGGCGGACGCGCCGTGACGGTATTTCAGGTAACTCTGGGCACGGGTGACACGGTGACGGAATCGGTATTGTGGATCGATGACGAAACGAGTTTTCCCCTCAAACAAGAGTTGGCCCAGATCACCGGCGGCGTGCGGCAGCCTAACCCCTACATAACCGAAATACGCGAGCTAATTATTGGGCCGCCACCAGCCGGCTGGTTCGACATTCCGGCGGCGTTTCACGAAACCGCGGTAAATGAATTTTGGAAGGTAGTAAGCCAATAAGCCTTGTGTTTTCTTGGTTTCAATGTAAATATCCAGTGAAATTGCTATTTTCAATCCCGATTTTGCGGATGTGCTAGCTAATTCAATGCTTGACTGCACACTGCTTGAGCCTGTTGACCCGGTCCTTTTGGACCTCTAAGCCTGGGGAGAACTATATGAAAAGGATCTTTTTTGTGGCCATACTCGGTCTGCTTATGGTCGGTGCCGCTTCGGCACAGCAACGGTTTGCCGCGTCGTTGAACGGACTTCAAGAAGTTCCGGCGAATAATTCAGCGGGAAGGGGAAGTTGTACGATCGTGCTAAACGCAGCCGAGACGTCAATCACCGTTAATTGTACTTTTTCCGGGTTGAGTTCGAACGCTAACAACGGACATATCCACGGCAACGCCGCGGTTGGCGTGTCGGCCGCGGTCTTGTTCGGTTTCACCGGAGTGCCGTCCGCAACCAGCGGTTCGATCGGCCCGCAAGTAATCGCGGTGACGCCGACACAGGTGGCCAATATGCGGGCTCACCTGCATTACGTCAACATTCATTCAGTCAACTTTCCGGGTGGCGAGATCCGCGGCCAGATCAAGCAGGTGCACACGGTCTATGATCGCGACGGTGACGGCCGTACCGACATAACGGTATTCCGGCAAAGCAACAACACTTTTTATAGTTTGAGCAGTTTGACCGGGGCCGTCGACAGTTTACAGTTCGGCAGCGGCGCCGGAGACAATTGGTTGAACAATACGTGCGATTTTGATGGTGACGGCCGGGGTGACCCGCTCATTATCGGGATCGGTACGGGCAACCGGGCGACCTGGAGTATTCTGCAAACCGGCACCAACACGCTTCGTAACGTCGTATGGGGCGATTTTAACGCCGCGACTGGAGATACGTTGGCCATGGCCGATTACGACGGCGATGGAAAGCAGGACATTGCCGTTTATCGTCGGCTGACCGGGATCTGGAATATCATTGAAAGCTCGACCGGCAATGCCCGCTATATTGCGTGGGGAGCAAACACTGGGTCGGCTACGACAGGGGATCAACCTTGTGTAGGTGATTACGACGGCGATGGAAAAGCCGACCCGACTGCGGTTCGCACGGAAAGCGGACAACGTGTTTTCTATACGTTAAGGAGCTCTGACGGACAGAGCGTGGTCACCATCTTTGGAGCGTCCGCAACCGACGGTTTCTTCTTCTTTGCTCCGTTCGATATTGATGGAGATGGCAAGCAAGATATCGCGGTGAACCGGACCGTTGGGACACAACGTACTTACTTTATTAAACGTAGTTCAGACAACACCGTACAGGTGATCACTTGGGGCGCGTCGGGAACCGGCAGCACTGCCATGTTTGGTGACTACGATGGTGACGGAAAGACCGACATCGTAGCGCGTCGAACCGTCGCGGGCCAGTTTGAGTGGTATATCCTTCGCAGTTCAGATGGCGGGACCACGATCGCAACGTTCGGAATAACCGGAGACCAGTAGTCATACGGTCAAAAAAAGGGGCGGGATCATTCCCGCCCCTTTTACCTTTTTTGAGCTCGACTGGCCTGAACTCACTGATCATTGCGGAAAATTCATCCGCCGCAACAATTCCGCAAACCGCGGATCACCCCGTAAAGCATCCAATTCCGGTGCGGTCATTAACGACCTGCACCAGGAAACGCGCTTCATAAGCTTTTTCTAAAAACTCAGCGGTGATCCGCGGTTTTTAAGTAAACAAATAGCCTTGTCCCGCGGAATCGGGGGTTCGGGAGGGTCAAAAACGGTCGTTGGATCGCCTTTGACCCTCCCGCTTTGTTTAAGCGCAATTCTTCCGGATGTGGGAAAATTCCAACCTGAAACCGCCCGCCGGGCATCCGATAAACCCGCATTTCTCCAATTATGGGTAAACGCGGGCTTATTGGAACAAAAT
>JBDSEC010000413.1:0-4917 GCA_039920205.1 Pyrinomonadaceae bacterium | reverse complement strand
GGCGCCAGCACCGGCCGGCCCAACGCCAGCCGTCCGGCGTTGATCGGGTGAAAACCATCAACGTCTTTGGCCGGGTCGATCGCATCGATCACGTTTGTTTCGTCAATTTGTTTCGGAAGCGGCAACTGGACCAAAATTCCGTCGACTTCATCGCGTGAGTTCAAACCACCGATGAGATTTAACAAGTGTGTTTCGCTGGTGTCCGCGGGCAAGGCATGATGCTCGGACGTTAAACCTACTTCAGCGGTGGTGCGGATCTTTCCGCGCACATAGATCTCCGAGGCCGGGTCATCGCCGACCCGCACCACGGCCAGCAAGGGGCGAAAAGCGTACTTCAGCTCCCATTGCGAAACTTGATCTGCGACCAATGCTTTTATCTTGGCCGCGACCACCTGTCCATATAGTAATTTTGCGTTTTCCACTAATTTCGCTTTTTGCACTTTTCGTCCCTGTTCCCGGGTTGCCGAGAATATCCGTCAACCAATGTTTGCCTATGATAACGTCATACCGCACCGCCGCTCAAATCACCGGTCCAAAGCTTTCGCGGTTAGGTGAAAAGTGATAGATTTGTTGATGTTACCGACCTGGCATCAGTTATATTCTACCTCGGGAGATTTGGAAAATGATTCACACCCCTTCTCATAAACTACGGGCATTTGCCCTCCTGGTTCTAACAATTCTGCTTACCGCAACAGTTCCGGTGTCAACGGGAAACGCCCAAGGAATGGATCCTAAGCGTTTAAAGGTTGAACGCGAACGAGGTGTCCAGATCCTAAAAGGCGTCCAAAAGATGCTCAAGGAAGATTATTACGATCTAACCTTTCATGGAATGGATTTGGACGCTCGAGTCAAGCAAGCCGAAGCCAAGATGGCCACCGCTGAATCGTTAGGTCAGATATTTGGTATCGTGGCGCAATTGGTTAATGAGTTGGACGATTCCCATACCTTCTTTTTTCCGCCCGGCCGCCCCGTCGATGTCGAATATGGTTGGCGCATGCAAATTATCGGCGAGGATTGTTTCGTCGTCGCGGTCAAACCGAAGAGTGATGCCGAGGCACAAGGGCTGCGGCCCGGCGACCGCGTGGTTTCGATCGATGGTTTCAAACCCAATCGCAAAACCATGCAGTTGATCGAATACAACTATAATGCGCTTCGTCCCCAACCTGGAATGCGTGCGATCTTTCAGAGTCCCGGCGGTCAACCGCGCGAACTTGCCCTCAAAGCAGAGGTCGTCAAACTAGACCAGCAAGTTAACCCGACCCAACTTTATTATAGTTATCTCAATAACGAAGAGGACGATAAGAAACTGCCCGTTTACAAGGAATTGGCCGACGACGTCTTTATCTGGAAGCTTCGTGATTTTGGCTTGACTGAAGGCAAGGTGGATGACTTGATGAAACGGGCCTCGAAACACAAGTCGATGGTCATCGACATGCGGGGCAACCCGGGGGGATACGTGGATACGATGGTGCGGCTAACGAGTTATTTCATTGACAACGAATACATTGCCGGAATGATCCAGAAGCGAAAGAAGCCGGAGGCCATCAAGGTAAAGCCGCGAAGCAAGCCTTTCAAAGGGAAAGTCGTCCTATTGATCGACAGCGAGTCGGCCTCGGCAGCGGAATCTTTTCCCTATTTAATGCAATTGCAAAAACGCGGCACGATTATTGGGGATCGCTCGGCCGGTGCGGTCATGGTCGCAACTTTTCAATTGGCCTATATCACTAGTATTTCCTCGGACAATATCGTACCGTTTTACATGAATATGACCATCGGTCAGCTCATATTCCCTGACGGCAAGAGCCTGGAACATGTGGGAGTAACGCCGGACGAAATCGTGCTTCCGACGCCGGAGGATCTCGCCGCCGGCCGGGATACGGTGCTCGCGCATGCGGTTGAAGTTGCCGGGGGTAAGATCTCCAGTCAAGAAGCGGGAACCCTCTTCCCCTATGTTTGGCGCCGGGTCGGTCAATAGCGTAAGTTGCGTGTGAATTGCCGCCAGTACATAATTTCAGAATGGTGAAATTTTGCGCGGCAGTTGTTCTTGCACTTCCCTTACTTGCTATTTACCCGGCACCAGCGGTTTTTGCTCAGTCGCCTGCCGAACGTCAAGCAAACGTTCGGCAGGCGTTATCAGTTCGAGATACTGCGCGGGCCCAGGCGGAATTGGAAGCATTCCGCACGGCCAACCAGTCCGCGTTCAATGCCAACAATTTCGATTATCTCCTGGGCCGGGTCGCGGAACAGCGGGGTGACCTTTCCGTCGCCGCGTCGAATTATCATTCGGTTGCGGAACGAAAGTCCGCGTTGGCACAGTATGCCTATTGGCATTTGGCACAGATCGCGCGCGCGAGCGGCAATCTACCCTTAGAGCGCGAGCAGTTGCGGTTAGTGCTTGCGGTAGGACCCAATAGTTTGTTGCGTCCCGCAGCCAGCCGGAGATTGGCCCTCAGCTATTTTGAAAGTGGCGATTACGCGACGGTTATTACTTTGGTGAAACCCGACGCGGACGCGGTCCGTAACGCAGATTCACGCGAAGCCCTGGCAATGCTGGGCCGATCCTACCTCGGTCTGAAGCAATCCGATGCGGCCAGAGCGGCTTACACGGACTTGATCACCCGGCTGCCAAACCCCGCTCAGCCAGATGATTTTTCACTTGAGGCGGCGCGGGCCTTGGACCTAATGGACGGCGGGACGCCCGGCCTAGCCCCGCAACTTCCCGAACCGGAGCACCTGCGTCGCGCGATCGTCTATCAATTTAATCGCGATTTTGCCGGCGCGCGTCTTCACTACGGGCAGATCATTGCCCGATTTCCGCAGAGCGCCAATGTTGCTGACGCCCTCTTCCAGACCGGCCGCGGTTATTACAGCGAGCGGCAATACGAACCGGCGGCGACTTTTTTAATTCGCGTGATCAACGAATTCCCAAATAGCCCGAGCGCGCCCGATGCGGTAAATTTCGCCGCCGGCGCCAGGGCCCGGCTTAAACGCATTGACGAAGCGGTAGCGCTTTATCAAAAGGCGATCTCATCGTTTCCCACCGCGCCCAGCCCCGAGCGTCCTTATTTGAACATGATCGACGCGTTGCGCGATGCCGGTCGGGATACCGAAGCTCTGGGCTGGGCCGATGAGGCCCAACGAAAATTCCCTGGTCAACCGGCCGCGGGGCAGGCCCTGTTTTCGCGGGCACGGATCCACTTTCAGGCCGGCGATTGGAACGGAGCGTTGGCGGATCTGGCGGCCTTGCGCGCGCTGCCAAGTTTACCGGCGACCAGTTTGCCCGGCGGTACTTCAGTCAAAGAAATTGACTTCTTACGCGGTTACGCGCTGGAACAATTGGGCCGCTTTGATGAAGCCATTGGAGCATATCTGTCGATCCCGGATGGCCGCGCGGAATACTACGGCGGCCGGGCGTCGTTAAGGCTGCAAGCCCTGGGCTTTCACGATCGTGCTCGTGAAGTGGTCGCGGCCCGGCGTGCGCGCCTGCGATCCGAGCTGGACCAAGCTTTGGCCGCCGGGCGATTCGATCCGGCGCGGGTCGCCGCGCAACATCTCTTGCGGTTCACTACTGATGAAAAAGAACGGAACGGATTGTTGGATGTACTGCGACGTTGTTATGCCGCACTTCCCGCCTACGCGAATGTGCCAGCTCCGAAATTGTTGCCCTACGGCCGGTCGATCATGCCAGACGGCGCGTCGGCCTCAGACGCCTTGACCCACCGAAACATCGGGTCCGAATTATTGTTCCTCGGCTTGTACGACGAAGGCAGTGTCGAGATCGCAACCGCCGATGGCGCGGAACCACCCGCGTTGAACAAGAACACTCCGGACGGTTCATTCACCCTGGCCACGCTCTACGCGTGGGGCGATCAGGCTAACAACACGGTGCGTTACGCGGAACCGTTATGGAGATCCATGCCCGCCGATTTCGAACTTGCGCTGGCACCGCGTGGAATGATCCAGTTGGTATTCCCGACACCGTATGTTGACGCGCTGCTACTTCACGCCCCGCCGCGTGGAGTAGACCCGCGGTTTGTATTGTCGATCGCGCGGACCGAATCGCGCTTTCGACCGGACGTGAAATCCTATGCGGCGGCACGGGGATTGATGCAATTCATCAGCGCCACGGCGGACCAGATCGCGGCCCAGATCCCGCGGCCCGGCTTTCGGCAGGACGACCTCTATAACCCGTCGGTGGCGATCCAGTTCGGTTCGCAGTATTTGGGTAATTTGTATCGCGAATTTCCCAATCAATCGCAGGCGGTCGCGGCGTCGTACAATGCCGGAGAAGACAACGTGGCGCGATGGGTCGCCCGCGCAAAGTCGACCGATCCAGACCGTTATGTTTGCGAGATCGCGGTAGCGCAGCCGAAGGAATATGTGTTCCGGGTGCTTTCCGATTTTCGGGTCTATCAGTTGCTTTATGACGAAAAGCTGAACCCGCGTTGAGGAGATTGCCGCACGGCCAATTAATGTTGCATCATATGGGTTCATAGGTTCCTGGGTTCGACCGCAAAATAGCCAAATGAAGATACTTCTAGTTCTATTTATCGCTGCGCTTTGTATGACCGGATGGGCCTGCCGCAAAACCACAGCGGATAACACAAATTCCGCCGACCCTAACGGCAAGCGGTTGGAACTGCACGGAACCGTCAAAAACGTCAACAAAGAACGTAAAGAGATCACCGTCGCGCACGAGGACATCAAGGACACTGACGGCAAATCGGTATATATGGACGCGATGACCATGCCCTTTGCGTTGCATGACGAATGGGCTTTTGCCGAGTTGACACCGGGCGACATTGTTACCGCGACCTTGGTGGTAGGTAAGAACGGGTTTTGGCTGGAGGGTATTGCTATCTCGAAAGCCGTGAATGGCCCGGGCGGCGAACCGGAAACCTCGCGGCCGGGCGCACC
>JBDSEC010000412.1:0-2786 GCA_039920205.1 Pyrinomonadaceae bacterium | reverse complement strand
GGTCGATGTTGTGCCGAATGCGTGATTCGGAAAACACGAACAAAGGCGAACCGAATTCGCGGACCAGGGCAGCGGCGTTCGCACCCTCGATCAAAAGCCCGTCGGCGGTTGGCTCTAGAAATGTCGTTATCGCCCAATCGTGACGGGGCGCGGTTGCGTTCATCAATTAACTCTCCAATAGTTACTACGAGACTTTAGTTCTACCTTAGGAAAACCCTAGGCATGCTAGTGCCATTCGCGAAAGTTCAACCCCCGTTGAGTTTCCCGGTCAATAATAGTACAACCACGTCAGTTCGAACGGCTACCGACAAAATTATTTAAGGAGACGAACAGAAATGAAACCGGCAATAAGTATCGTTTTGATGGCGTTGATCGGGGTGGGGATCATCGGTGGGGCCGCGGCGGGGTCAGCGCAAGCGCAGGGAAAAGACAAAACCGTTTGGATGGTATGCGGCTGGGATACCTCGTCCATTTGGACCGGCACGGACGGCAAACAGAAATTTGAGCGGCGGTTTTATGTGAGCCCGTTGGTCTCGATGACGACCGAAGATTATTTATCTCAGGACAGCAAAGGCGGTCGGTTAGAGGGGCTATGCGGGGATTATCTGGAGCAGACCGTTAATAAAGCGGCGACGGCGCGGGGCGAAAAATTAGAAGGCGGGTCGCTAACGATCATGCGTAATATCGAATTGTCCGGAGAAGACGCGGGAGGCCCGAATCCTTACAACTATGCGACGAAAGAATCGATCGAGAAAAAGCGGGCCGATACGATCAAGGATTGGGTCGATGCGGGACGGGTGATCTATCAGTTCAATTGGGACCCCACCGGTGCCAGGCTGTCGCGGGATCTTAGCAATGAGACGAATCGAAAAGGTCCGGAATTGAATTCGTCGCCTTCGGTACCGGGAAAACCGGTCACCAAAGGTAAGGGTGCTCGCGAGTAGTATCTGACATTCCCACGAAAGGCAGCCGTATTGACAGATCACAAATCCAGCCGCCGGCGGCGATATAAATATTTCGATCTAATGATGGCGGCCTTCGTCACCATATTGCTGTGCTCGGGCATCATCGGCGTGCAGAAGGTCAGCCAGATCACGATCGGTTCGTGGTCGTTCGCCTTTGGCACCGGCATTCTATTCTTTCCGCTCAGCTATCTATTCGGCGACGTGTTGACCGAGGTTTACGGTTACGCGCGCTCGCGCCGAGTGATCTGGGCCGGATTTGGTGCTTTGATCTTTGCGTCGTTCATGAGTTGGGCGGTGGTCAAAATGCCCCCGGCCGCCCACTGGCCAGACCAAGCGATCTACGAAAAAGTGTTTGGACAGACGCCGCGCATCGTATTGGCCTCGCTGACCGCTTTCTTTGCCGGCGAATTCGTTAATTCATTTGTCCTGGCGAAGCTGAAGATCCGTACCGAAGGCCGGTTACTGTGGTTGCGCACGATCGGGTCGACCATCGCGGGCGAGGGCGTTGACTCGCTGATCTTTTATCCGCTGGCCTTCCTCGGGACCTGGGAAACGCCGTTGGTGATCCAGGTAATGATCACCAACTACTTCCTCAAAGTTCTGTGGGAAATACTAGCAACGCCGATCACTTATCGGTTTGTTGCGTTCCTGAAACGCGCTGAACACGAAGATTACTTTGACCGTGACACCGACTTCAACCCCTTTTCGCTAGAGGCGTAGGCGGGATGGATACAATCAAGTCAACGGATCAACCGGCGCCATCGAACCAACTGATCATCGTCACTCACGCGGTATTGGCGGGGCTGACGCCGTTGATCCCTATCCCGCTGATCGACGATCTGATCTTGAATTATTTCCGGCGCCGGATGGTGCGAAGCGTGGCCGCTGTTCATGGTCAGACTTTGCCGGCGCATGTGACGCAGGCGTTGACCGCCACCGAAGACCAGGGCTGGATGTGGGGATGTTTGACCGCAGCGGTCATTTATCCGTTGAAAGCGATATTCCGCAAGATATTTTTCATTCTGGAGTGGAAACGGGTGGTGGATCTGACCAGCCGTACCTATCATGACGGGTTTCTGCTGAACGAAGCGTTCGTTCAGGGCTGGATCGGCCCCGAGGCACCATTCTTACCGGCACAAGTCAACGCTGCGATTCTTGATGTGTGCCGCACAGCGCCGATCAAACCGATCGAAACCGCAGTGCGCGTGGCGTTTCGCCAATCTCGGGGTGCCTTAGTGGGTGGCGCACGTACGTTAGAGCGCCAGTTCCGGCGATTGCGTTCGCGTCCGGACGAAGACCAGGTCGCCACCGCCGTAGAAGCGGTAGAGCCGGCGGAAGAGCAAGAACTGGCGGGCGTGATCGCCGGCGTTCAACGCGAGATCGACCAGGTCTCGGGCGGGCATTTTCAGTGGCTACGATCAGAACTGGCGAGACGGCTATCAATTCCCGAGGGTCAATGACATTGGTTTAGCCAGATAACGCATGGTCATCAGCCCGCCTAGGTGCGTACCCTGCACCGGTTTTTGTTGAATCTCTTCACGCAATGAGACCTTGATCGATCCGATCGGGATATCCTTTAGAAAATCCGGTTCGATGGCGATCGACAACTGCGATTCATCGAAATAGACCGAGTTGCGAAACCCAACTACGCCCCGCTCGCTTTTTACCTCCGAAATATAATCCTTGCCCGCACTGTCCGTGATCTTCAACTCGACCATAACGCCGGCTTCCTTCACGACCCGTGAAATCGGCAACAATAATTTCGCCGACTTTGCTGCGCCGGCCGGTGCCGTCTTGAATTCAAGCGGGTTAAGTCCGATC
>JBDSEC010000411.1:0-4349 GCA_039920205.1 Pyrinomonadaceae bacterium | reverse complement strand
AAAACAGCTCCATATCAAAACTTTTCGCCATAAAAACGACTCCAAATGAAAATATCAAATATGTCTTGACATATATGTTTCGCGGGAGTACTCTTTGCACACATTCGCTCAGGCGAATATATTATATTTGAAGGAGACAGGCAAATGGAAAACGTCGCAATCAAACCAATACAGACCCTAAAGGCGCATTTGGCGCTAAACGTGAAGGATGTTGAAACCAGCATTGAGTTTTACCGGAAGATGTTAGATCTGGAGCCGAGCAAAGTGCGCAAAGGGTACGCCAAGTTTGACGTACTGAACCCGCCGCTGAACTTGACCTTGAACCAGCGTCAATTTAGCGACAAAGGAGCGCTCTCGCATTTGGGGATCCAGGTGGCCTCAACCGACGATGTTTTAAATATGCGGCAACGATGGGCTGATGCCGGACTGGTGACACGCGATGAAATGCAGACCGATTGTTGTTACGCGACGCAGGACAAGACCTGGGTGCGGGACCCGGACGGCAACGAGTGGGAAGCTTTCGTTGTGCTACAAGATAATTTGCCCGAAACGAACAACGCCGATACCTGTTGTGCGCCGGTTGCCGTGGATCAAGATCAGCAACCAGTTGCCTGGGCCTGCTCGACCGATCCAAAGTCGCCGGTGGTAACAAATTCCTGTTGCGGCGATGCCCCGGTGGGATTGACGCGCTGAAACCAGCCGAACAGGTTTGAACGTTTAGTTCGTAGGGAAGGGTAATCGTTGTATGGAGCAGATAAATTGTAGGCCCAAAGGGCGATTATCCTTTCTCGATCGATTTCTTACGCTGTGGATATTCGGCGCGATGGCCCTGGGCGTTGCGATCGGCTATTTCAATGCCGGGACCGAAGCGTTTATCGGTCGCTTTCAAGTGGGGACGACCAACTTACCGATCGCGGTCGGGCTGATCCTCATGATGTACCCGCCGTTGGCGAAGGTGCGTTATGAAAATTTGGGCGAGGTCTTCCGCAATTGGAAGATCCTTGGTTTATCGCTGGCGCAAAACTGGTTGATCGGTCCGGTGCTGATGTTCGGGCTGGCGATCCTGTTTTTGCGCGACAAACCGGAATATATGGTGGGTCTGATCATGATCGGGCTGGCGCGCTGCATTGCGATGGTGATCGTTTGGAACGAATTGGCGCGGGGTGACACCGAATATGCGGCCGGACTGGTGGCGTTCAATAGCGTCTTTCAGGTGCTATTTTATAGCGCTTATGCCTGGCTGTTTATCACCGTTCTTCCTCCATTTTTCGGTTTGAGTGGAAGTGTGGTGAGCATTAGCATCGTTCAGATCGCGCAGAGTGTGTTCATTTATTTAGGGATCCCCTTTGTCGCGGGAATGTTGACTCGCTTACTGCTGGTAAAGGCGAAAGGCAAGGAGTGGTATCACGAAAAATTCATTCCGTTGATCAGCCCACTGACCCTTATCGCATTGCTTTTTACCATCGTCGTGATGTTCAGCCTGAAGGGCAAACTGATCGTACAGTTGCCGGTGGACGTGCTGCGGATCGCGGTACCGCTGCTGATCTATTTTGTGGTGACGTTTCTAGTTAGTTTCTATATGGGCCGAAAGGTCGGTGCCGACTATTCTAAGACGGCGACCCTTTCGTTCACCGCGGCGAGCAATAACTTTGAATTGGCGATTGCCGTGGCGATCGCCGTCTTTGGGATCAATTCCGGCGTGGCTTTTGCCGCGGTGATCGGGCCGCTCGTTGAGGTGCCGGTGTTGATCGGATTGGTCAATGTCGCGCTCTATTTTCGCGGCCGCTATTTCGGGGCGGAGGCCGAAGCGGCCGGTGTTGGGGGTTAGGTGTTAGGGGTTGTTGAGGTCAGCATTGCGGAAGCCACATTTACCGAACAACCACCCCCGGGACGCAAGCGTCCCTTTCCCCTCCTTGTCCAAGGAGGGGAGCTTTGCGGCCGAAGCGGCCGGTCCGGAACCCGTCGCTTGTCTGCATTTGGAGTTGTTGGGTTGAACCATTCAACCAGCCCGTTTTTTGGGCGGCATATAGTAGCCGCGGGCGCAGGTTTTGCGTAGCCCGCGGTTAGCGAAAAACAGATCGGAGCCCGCTTTTTGGGCGGCAGAGGTCCGGATGTTTTGTCGTTTACTCGCGTAGGCTCGATAGGATCAAAAAGGCGGTGGGGAAACGTAACAGTGATGAACAATAGAATACGCGTTCTGATCCTCTGCACCGGCAATTCGGCACGCAGCCAAATGGCCGAAGGATTACTGCGCCATTATGGCGGGGACCGGTTCACGGTTGAAAGCGCTGGCGTGGAAGGCAGCTTTGTCCGGCCCCAGGCGATCGAGGTCATGCGCGAGATCGGCATAGACATTTCGGGTCACCGCTCGAAATCCGTCGAAGAATTCTTGGGCCAAGAGTTTGATTATGTGATCACGGTGTGCGACAACGCGAATGAACGATGCCCGGTCTTCCCGGGTAAGACGCAACGCATTCACTGGAGTTTCGACGACCCGGCCGCTGCCACGGGAAATGAAACCGAACATTTGACCCTCTTTCGCTGCGTGCGAGACGAGATCCGCCAGAAGTTGCGCGAGTTTATCGCCGATACGGAAGGCCCGCCGCTTCGATTGTGACCGGTCTTCTCTCCGCGTGTTAGTATTTGATTTTGTTAAGTTCGCGCGGAAGGCTGTTCGGCATTGCCCATCTTCTCAGACAAATCGATCATCTGTTTCGGCGGCGAGGATTGGTGGTATCACCATCCACACTCAAAGAATCACCTCATGCGCCGATTTGCGCGCGCGGGTAATCGCGTCATTTTTGTGAACTCGATCTCGTTGGGATTGCCCTCACTACGAAACAAAGATCTATTGCCGCGCATTGCGCGCAAGATGCGTTCGTATGCCAAACTGGCGCGCCAGACCGACGAAGGGATCACGGTCGTGTCGCCCGCGACGGTGCCGTTCTTCGGCAGCCGCGCATCGCGCTCATTGAATCTGGGACTGCTGCGCGTCCAGATCAACCGGCTGATCCGCAAGCGCGGCCTGACCAAACCGATCCTTTGGGTGGCAATCCCCACGGCAGTGGATCTGATCGGACATCTGGACGAATCGTTGGTCATCTATCACGTCTCCGACAAATACGACGCCAACACGATGGACCACGCGACCGACCCGCGCGAGATACGGCGGCTGCACGAACGCGCCTTGCAACGTGCGGATATCATCCTTTATTCCGGCCGGAAACTTTTAGGTGAAGCCGAGATCGGACTAGAACGGTCCTATCTGTTGGAACAGGCGGTGGATTTTCCGCATTGGGCCAGTGCCGGCAGCGGCGAGTTAGAGGTGGCGCCTGCGATCGCGACGATCCCGCATCCACGCATCGGCTATTTCGGCGCCATTGAACCATGGCTGGTCGATCAAGAATTGATCAAACGCGCCTCGCGTGAACGGCCTGATTGGCAGTGGATCTTTATCGGTAACAAGTCGCGCGGGATGGCGATCGAAGATCTTCCCAATGTTCATTTCTTGCCGCCCGTTACGTATGACGAGTTACCGCGTTTCGCCGCGGGATTCGATGTTTGTGTTTTGCCCTGGGAAACCGAGCAGGCATTCACCAATTACGGCTCGGCCATCAAAGTACGCGAATATCTGGCAACTGGCAAACCGGTCGTGATCGCGCCGTTGCCCGAATACGAACCGATGAGCGACGTACTGCGCATCGCCCGCAGCCGCGACGAATTCATGACCCTGATCCAGGATGGGTTGGACGAAACCGGAAACGAGAAAAAGGCCGCCCGACAGGCAGCCGTGCACGACGGCACCTGGGACGCTCGCGCGGAATGGGTTAGCGAACTTATCCAGAAGGCGCTGTTGGTAAAGATGAAGCGCGACCGACAAAACTAAGCTCTAAGAACAAAGCTCCAAGCACTTCTTTCGCAGTTTGCTTGCGCCGCCCGTTGCGTCCAAGATGGTTTCAATGAAGAACCAAAGCACATTTTCCCGGCATCGGGTAAATGCGGTGATTGCCTTGTTGATGTTGGTATTACTCTGTTTGGCCTGCGCGCGCAAGGTGCGTCTTTCGGGCACGGTTCGCGACACGTCTGGCCGGCCATTGGTCGGGGCCATTACAACGATCACCAGTAGTCCTTTGGGAACTGCCGGTCGCGAGGAATTCACCGCCGATCCCGCCGGACGTTACTCCTTGTATCAACCGGATGGGCCTAATGGCGCTGTTTACACCTTTCGGGTCGAAGTAGAGGGATATAAGCCTTTTCAACGAACGATCACATCCGGCGGTTATGAAAAGATAGAAGTTGTACTTGAACCCACGCGAACCGCGGGCGGCATTGCTTCGATCCCAGAGAGC
>JBDSEC010000410.1:0-3956 GCA_039920205.1 Pyrinomonadaceae bacterium | reverse complement strand
TGCTCAACCACTGGAATGAATTCGCGCATGGTTTGGCCGAACCCAGCCGCCACCGAGCACCCCAACTGGCCCGTTTTGACCCCTAAACCCTATTCCTTAAGTTAGCGCCTATGCCCCCCAACCCCCTCTCCCAAAAAAACGGGAGAGGGGGAGCCGGAAAGGAAATCTTTACCTTCGGTGAAAAATGTCCGCGGCTAGACAGAGTTTTGCAGGTTTGTTTCACAGTGGGCACCGAGAAAGAAAGATGCTAGATGTCGGATACCAGTAGTAGGAATTCACCCAGCCGCACCCGCCGACTCTGCAAGCGTGTCCCATTTTTGACTTTCGGACTTGGCTGAGATCTAGCATCTGACATCTGGCTTTTACTGTGACCTCGGTGACAAATAACTAATTTACTATGCGGAGAGGCAATGTTGCGGTCTGGTCGCTACGCGATATCGCGTCCAGCAACTCGCTGGACGGGCGGGGCGCGGCGCCGCGTCCACTTTGTGGAACGGTGATGATGTCATAGGGACGCAGTACAACGTCAGGTTTCTTACCGCTCAAGATGGCCCCTAGATCGGCTTCGATCAAACCGGATCGGCCCGCGGCCAGTTCGCGCCGGTAGATCTTTATCTCGCTGCCGCGCGCGTCGTCACTTAACCCACCGGCCAAGGCAAGGGCGCGGCTTAGCGTCATCTCGTCGTGAAAGCCCACGCTCTGGGGCGCCCGTACGCCACCCGTAACGTAAATGGGCTCGGATTCCAATACCGTAACAATATCGCCGGCGCCGACGATCGGATTCGCGTTGGGGTCGCCGCCGATAAGTTCGCGGATCTTGATCACGTGGACCGGCGTTCCGTCATCGGCGACCAGGCGGCTTTCTCCGCCGGCGCCGTCCGCGCGACATACGCGGAGGTCGCTGCGATAGAGTTGAATATCGCCGCTGGCGCGATCGGTAATACCACCGGAAAGCGCGATCAATTCATTGATGCGAACCGCGCGCTGCATCAGGAAACGTTGGGGCGTGCGGACCGCCCCCAGCACGATCGCCGGCGCGCGGCCGTTATGATCGACCACCCGCACGGTCACGACTGGGTTGACGATGTATTTCGCATAGGCCGCCGCCAGATCGCGCGCGACCGCCTCTTCGGTTCGGCACACGGCGCGGATCGCGGTATCCACATAGGGTAATGACTGAAGCGATCCGCCGCTGTCCATCGGGCCGCGCCAATCAAATTCGGCTCGGCGCGCGACCGTGATCTCCAAAGTATCGCCGGGCAAAATGATCATTCCCGATTGAATTGTTTCCGACGGAGTTGGAGCGGGATCGGGCGTGGGTATTGCGGTTGACGTTTGAGTAGCTTGGACGGCCGGAGTGGGAACGGGTGTCGGACTCGGTGCCGGCTCCTGTGCCGCCGCTGATGCCGAGGCGAGCCCCAACAGCATTAAAACTTGGATCAAATGCTTAAACTTCATAGAACGGGTGGGGTCAATGGGCGCACACTGCGAGCAACACGGGCGGATAGTACCTTAAATTCGTTCCGATCTGCGCGAACTGGTCGAACCTCCGTCGCCGGTCTTCTTCTTATTGCGCGACGATTTGACCGTGCCCGGCACCGCCCAACCCCGGAACAACAGATTACATTCGTCACACAAAAGGTTGTATCTTCCAAACATCCGCAAGAGCAGCGGCGTGGGCCGGTAACCGCGGCGGATGCGGGAACTTCTACATTTTGGACATCGTTGGCTGATCATTGATCTTCTTCCGCTTCTTCACTATCACTAACACCGACGCTTCCATTAGCGCTGGCTTCGGCCGCGGCGCGTTGTCGCGTCTGGGTCCGCTGGCTACGCAAACGTGCGCGAAGTTCTTCTACCTCTTCGGCAATGCGAATGGCCATCTCGTCGCGCGTATCTTCGCGCATCTCCTCGCGCGATAGATAGAATAGCGCATCGCGGTAACGATCAATGGCGCGGCGGAACTGACCCTTAAAGGCTGCCCGCTCGGCCAATTCGATCCAATGCGCGACTTTTACCGACGAAATATATTCGCGCACGGCCCCGGCCGAAGCCAATAACTCTGGCTCGTCCGGATAGATCTTCAATGCCGAATCGATCACATCCAGGGCGCGCGTGGCGGTCTCGATCTTATCTTCGATATTCGAGCGCCGCTGGGCATCGGCCGTCAGTCCCCGGGCCTCGCCCGCCGCCCAGGTGAGCAAGTGGTGCTTTTGCAGCAACCTCACCCGCTCCTGTCCGGCGCGCAAGGTTGCCAGTCCTTGGGCGCCGGTACGGATCGAACGCAAAGCCTCTTCGGAATTCTCCAAATATAGCTTGCACAATTTATAGACGTCCAAATGCGCGGCCGGTTGCGAAGTCGCAGCATCGGCTTCGGTGGAACGGCGTTGCAGGTCTCTGAACGAGGCCGAAAAATGGCCGGGAGTCGCGCCGCTGTTCGGCCGCTTGCGGACATCGCTAACGCGATAATCACGCCGCTCTTGTTCCAAGATCTGCCGCGTCAGGGCGCGGCGCATGATCACTTCGCGGGCGGCCAACGCCACCAGCATCACTACGCTAGCGGCTAGGCCGGCCGGGATCCAAGGTGCCTCGTCGCCCTGGTTGTGCAACAGCCACCAGAGTAGAAAAAACAAGGCTGCCGCCGTAGCCGCCGCCGTAGCTAAATAGCCCGAGGTCGAAGGGAACCGGTTGCGGGCCGTGGCCTTGGGTCGCGGCGTCACCCCGGGACGCGGGGGCGTCTCGACCGGCACTTCCGTTTCGATATCTGGATGGATCGGATCTTCGTCCAAACCCGTTACCTCGACCTTTGGTTTGAAATGCAGTACAGAAGCCCCTGGACGCTGCTCAAATAGTCGTTCCTACACGGTCGGTATGTCAACTTTACACCATAATATATTAGCCTTGGGTTTCGTTTGCCGCGCGCGGGCGGGTAAACTGATGCCGCAAAAATAAATCACTCGATCGGGAGTTTTCATGGAAACGGAATTGTTGGACCGCGTTGCGTTGATCACCGGCGCTACGTCGGGTATTGGTCGGGCTACGGCGCGGCGATTTGCCGCCGCCGGCGCCAAGGTGGTGATCAACGGGCGCAATGAAGCGGCATTGGCCGAGCTGTGTAATGAAGTAAGGCAAGCCGGCGGCGAAGCCGAATCGGTGGCGCTGGACATTACGGCCGAAGGCGCCGCGCCGAATTTGATCGATCAAGCGAAAGCCAAATTCGGCGGCATCGACATCCTGGTCAACGCGGCCGGCACGCTGCAAAGTGGCACCATCGAAAACACTACCATCTCGGATTGGGACGCCATGATGAATATCAATGTGCGGTCGATCTTTCAATTGATGCAACAGGCGGTGCCGCACTTGGCTTTGCGCAAAGGCAACATCGTCAATGTTTCCAGCGTTACCGGGTTGCGTTCGTTTCCGGGAGTATTGGCCTACTGCGTTTCCAAGGCCGCATTAGATCAGTTGACGCGTTGTGCGGCGCTGGAAATGGCCGCCCAGGGAGTCCGCATCAATGCGGTAAATCCAGGTGTCGTGGTTACGGATATTCACAAACGCGGCGGAATGGATGATGACCGATACGCAGCGTTTCTCGAGCATTCAAAAACTACGCATCCGCTCGGCCGGGTTGGCCAAGCGGACGAGATCGCCGATCTGATCACGTTCCTGGCCTCGGATCGGGCGAGTTGGATAACCGGCGCGACCTATTCGATCGACGGCGGTCGTGCGCTGACCTGCGCGCGTTAATTCTGCGGCCGGCGACGAAATTGCTAGAACTTGGCGGTTTAAGCCGCTATACTGGCGCGCGGTTCTCGAAAGCTCCAAGGTATTCGGTCAAAGATCTAACCATTCAGAATAAGTGGTGACGGAAAGCCAGCGAAAGTTCGCTGCGGATCCGCAGGTCAATCCCCAAAATGGTGCAAAATCCGGTACAGGTGGGAATCCCCCGCAAATTG
>JBDSEC010000409.1:0-5632 GCA_039920205.1 Pyrinomonadaceae bacterium | reverse complement strand
GGCGTCCTTGACTGCTCGCTTCGCTGCGGCTATTTATCATTATGGGCAGCAAAGCTGCCCCTTTTTCAAGGGCAGAATTCCACCTTAAGTGACCCGGTTTTCTGTCCAGCCTTTGGGGTAAGGTTCAATTTTCGCCCTGCTGAGTTTATTCGTTCCGCTAATAATCGATAAAATTGATGGTTTCGCCTGGAAATTATCTATTGTTATTTTACTTATTATTGCCTTTTTGTTTTATCTGTTGACGATTCACAATGGATTGAAGAATCTTAATATCGTCAAATTTATCTATGGTCGGCCAGATCCAACCAATGTTGTTACTTTTCGACATAAAAGTGTGGAAGAATTTCTAGTCGTAGAGATAAATGACCTTCTGTACGCCTCAAAACAAAATTCAAAGACGAACGACGTCAAGGGCACGAATCTGATTCATGCTTATAATTCATTTAAGGTTGCCAATATGGTGGCGGCCATAATTGGAATTCTTCTATGTGCGGCGATATTTTTCATGCACCCGAAGAAGGAACCGATAACAATTGAAAATCCCGTCAAAATCGAGGTTATTAACTCCAACTGCACTAATAAGTAGATACCGCAGTTCGTCCAGCGTAGCGCCAACCTTCATCGAAAGAACGTGCACACCGGCGATACTCGTCGCTAAAATTAAGTCCTCGTGCTCAGTTACTTCCCTTTACATCAATTTGATCGAATTTCAACGGTTCAAGTGCGATCTTCGTCGTCGAAACCTTTTGACCTTTCATGAATTCCAATATCACGTCCTTGATCTTTGGCGACGACAGAAATAGTGGATCACTGTGCACGGCTCCGTCGATGATCAAATGAACACTATTAGTAAATCCGCGCCGAACCTCTTCAGCGTTGCCCGGCGGGGTTCGGACATCAAACGTACCGCTGATAAACAACGCCGGAACGTTGGTTTTGACCGGAGCGCGAAATGATTCCCCCAGGTCGGATGCGCCCCAGGCGGGGCAAACTCCCATAAACGGAAAATTCATCACGTCACCGAGCAACGAGGTTTTCGCTTCCTTTTCCACTTGCCGCAGCCGCACCGGTGATATCCCCGACGCACAATCCATCATATACGCCATCGCGGAACCAACGCCTTGCCGCGCGCCAAAGAACGCCAACCACTGTTGGGCAGCAAAGGAAAAGTCACCCTTCGACATCCGGTAATAAATCGCCGGCAGCGACGCTTCGGCCGAGCCAAACGTAAACGTGGTCAGCAATTGCACGGAGAATTTATTGACGGTAACTTTGATCTTTCGGTTTGTTTTGGGCTCAGTCACTTCAACGCCGACGGGCGCTCGCTCGAGTTGGTCCAATACGCCGTTAACCAAGGCGGTGAATGAAGGTATCACGCGGCTCAGCCCGGGATCGGCTTTTACCAACCGGTCAATATGTTCCAGATGAGCCTGAATACTGCCGGGCAATTTGATCGTGTGCGAAGGGCCTTCGATACCGGCAAGAATAACGCGGTCGATCCGGTTGCCGTGCCGTCTGAGTGTGGCCAGAGCCAAATGCGTCCCGTAACTGATCGCCCACAAGCTGATCTTTTCTGCGCCGATCGCCCGGCGCAGATCCTCTAGATCGTCCGCGCTCTCGTTCGTGTTGTAACCCGAAAGATCCACGCCTTGCCGGGTGAATCGATCCGCGCAAGCGCGCGAGCTGCTGCGGTATTGTTCCAAGATCGCGGCTGGATCGGGAATTTGATCGGGCCCAAAATCGACCGTTTCCGTACAGACCAAATTCGGCGAGGACAGCCCGACGCCGCGCTGGTCCAATGCGATCACATCGGCCACCTTGAGCATGGCTTGGAACAACGGAAAGCGCGTTCCCCGCGCCGCGCCGATCCCGGAACCGCCCGGGCCGCCAGCCAAATATACTATCGGCGGGCCGGGGTTCGCCACCGTACTCTTGAACCGCACAAAGGCTAATTGGATCAACCGGCTTCCCGGCTTGGTCCGGTTCTCGGGAACGGTCAACTGGCCGAACTCAGCTTCGATCCTTTCTCCCTTGGCCGTCTCAAAGACTTTGGGCGTTATATTGACTTCGCCAAGTTTATGTTGGGCCCAGACATTGGCGGCCACACCAAACATCAAAATTACGGCCCCACAATGCCATAGTTTCGAGAACGATCGAGCGCCTTTCATAGTCTCACCCAAGAAAGGCCAAAGATGGCTCCCTTCCAGTCTATACCTTTGATCTTTCCGCCATCTCCCCGCACGAAACAGACGTTACCAAAGAACCGATATTCGAAAAAGCAATCGGGCTTGGTCGGGTAAAGCTTGATGTCGCCGGAAAAAAGGTGGTCGTTGCGCAAGACAATGGTTGTCTCGCTACCATCGTCGCGTTTGTATCGACCAAGAAACTCGGACATGTCCTTGTTCGGGTTGGGAACTATGGTCGGGATTGCAAAACTGCTCACCGTCACGTCTTTCCCTTGCAATATCTGCATAATTCCCTTGGCAACAATATCAAACCCGCCGGAAAGATTCGACACCATGATTAAACCGTACTTCTTCTCCCGGTCGATCTCAAAATATGAGCTATGCCCATTGGTGCTTCCGCTTCCTTTGAAGACCATTTTCCCCACGATATCTCCCTGCACCCCAGTCCCATACTTTCCATCCAAAACCGCTTCCGTAAACTTGTATAAGTCGTGAGCGGTGCCGAATACCGACCCGGCGCCGATCAGAAAGGAATAGTTCTTAAGCGGCACATTGATCAAACCATACGGCGAGGGATAGTAATCTTGAGCTCGCCTCGCCATAACCAGTTCACCATCAAAAGTAACTGAATCCCTCATTCCAGCTGGCGTGAAAACATATTCCTGCAGGAGTTGCGCATAGGGTTTGCCGGAAACGAGCTCCAGCACCCGGGCCAAGGTGCTGTATCCGGCTGAACTATAGAGTTGCTTGGAGCCGGGCTCGAACTCCAGTTTCGCTAGCTTAACCTTTTCAATAAACTCAGCTGAAGAATAGGCAACCGATTCCGCTTCGGACGGCATGACGCGATGCGGAATGCCAGATCGATGATCTTTCAACATAGCTATTGTGATCTTTTCACCGCTAGGAAAATCCGGAATGAACCGATTGAGTTTGTCGGTTAGCGCGAGTTTGCCGTCCACCACCAAGTGGCTCAAGATCACAACGGTAAAATACTTAGTGATCGAAGCAATGCCAATCCGTGTATCCAACTGATTCGGTATATTGTAATCGGCATTCGCTAAACCGAAGGCCTTTTCATAAATGATCTTACCGTTTTCGGACACCAACACCTGACCGTAAAACTGATCGGCTTTGGAAAACCCAGACACGAGATCGTCGATCTGCTTGGCCTTGTCGTTCTGCGCTGAAGCGCTTTGAACCAAGACCAACACCAGCGCTAACTGTATGATGCCTTTTGCTCTGCTCATATGAATACACCTCGACCAAAAATTAGGGCGGCACTTAGTCTAGTTTCGTTAGGGCGAATCCGTCTTGAACAAATCCAACCGACTAGTACCAGCTTAGCGCGACGCGGAAAAGACCCGGCGAAATCCGGTCGGCGTCATTCCCGTCACGCGCCGGAACGAGCGATTGAAATGCGTTTGGTCCGTGAAACCAGTAGCCAGTGCGATATCGACCAATGATGCCTTTGACGCGAGGATCTGCCGCTGCGCGTTTTCGATGCGCACGCGGCGAACGAAGTCACCGACCGTGCAATGTTCAAATTGCCGGAAGACGCGCGCCAGGTGCGTCTGGTGTACGCCGGCCGCGCGCGCCAAGTCGCCGAGTTTGGGCGGCGGGGGAAAATTCTCGCGCAAGTCGTCTTTGACGCGCCCTAACCACACGGGAGGTTTACGTTCCCTTGTCGCTACCTGCCGGCGAGAAGCGGCGATCAGCAATTCCATCGAGATGCTCTCGAGAGCCAACACGGAAAACATATCCCGTTCGGAAAACTCGCGGTACATGCGCGCGGCCAGCCACAACGCGTCGTTCGCGCCCAGTTGCACGGGATCTTGCAGGCGGGCTCCATATTCACGGACGCGTTCCAATCCGGCCAGATCGATCTCGACCAAAAAATGGCGGCCCCCAGTGAGGTGCTCTTCCGCATGACTAACATCAGGCGGGTAATAGACCAATGCGGCCGGTTCGCGTTCGAACGAAGCCGCACCGATCCGTTCGTGATAATTCCCCGCCAAGACCAAACAGAAGTGCGGCAGTTCATGCGCATGCATCGGCAACGCCGCGCGGGCGGAATATAACTTTTCCGTAAACCGAAAGCCGCCGGCTGCCAAGGCCTGCAGGGTTTGGCCATAGAAATGTCCCGCTTTGAGATTTTGCTGCATTTGTTTGATCCTAAGACGAAGCCCCAACGCCGGTTGTTAACCGGTGGTAACTCAGCAATCCGGACTAATAATGCCCATAAGATGCGAAATCTAAGAAACGCGATGAAAAATTAGCCGCGGATTTACCCGGATAAAACGATCTGAGAAAATCGTTACAGATAACAGTATGTCTTTTCCTATTCAGATCTGTTTTATCCGGGTAGATCCGCGGCAGAACTTCCTCGTCTTCATGAGGTACGAGATTATGGCCAGATCAGTTCGATGGCTGGGGACGAACTGGCCTTTTTTGGGATGAAATGCGGATGAATTGCTCATACTGCCAAGCTGTTCGCTCACACCGCGAGGCGTGCCTTTGATCGGCAACTAAGACCCAAAGGTGATTCGGAACGGATACCAATACTCGACCGTCGTTCCATCATTTTGCGGCGGTGTAGTCTGCAGACCAAACGCCAACCTTATCGCCGACTCGGTCAAACGGTCACCCAATTTCTTGATGACCTTCACTTTACTCACCTTACCGTCCCGCCCGATCAATATTCGCAGGCTAATGATTCCCATCATTTTCTGTTCGATGGACTCCCTTAACAATAGGCGTGACACATCTTGCGCATTTAAGAGCTTAGGAGCTCGGTCAATGGGAACGAGCGTCATATTTGGCTCAGTTTTTTCTGCTGGCGGCCCCGCACCTCCGGCCTCGCGCAGAACTTTGGTCACGTCGTTATTCTCATTAGCAACGGCAAACGAATACGCGGTCAAGCCTTTCTTATCGCTAGCTTTCATGTCGGATCCGCCCGTTATAAGCATCCGGACGATCTCAGTTTTCCCGCTGATCGCGGCCCACATTAGCGGCGTCCGATCGCGGCGATCACGGGTTTTGACCGTCGCCCCACCGGCCAACAGCGCCTTAACTATGTCAGAATGTTTTTGCGCGATCGCATAGTTAAGCGCCGTCCAACCGTATTGGTCCGCAAGATCGGTACTGGCTCGCGACTTAAGCAGGTTCTTCGCTCGTTTTGAATCGCCGTCCCACGCGGCCTGCATCAATTGGGTCAGGCCTGTTTCATCGGACGCATCGATCGTGGAAGGTGTCAATTGCGCAGAAAACCCTGACGCCACAATTAGTCCTACTGGCGACAGAAGGACAAAAAACGAGAGGTTGATGACGATAGTTAGTTTCATTTACCGGTTTTCCTTAGCTCCATCAGGAACGGGATATTTATAGAATCCGTCCTCCGCTAAAGGTCCTAAGCTCCGTCAGGAATGCAATTGCTGAAACATTTCGCT
>JBDSEC010000408.1:0-2927 GCA_039920205.1 Pyrinomonadaceae bacterium | reverse complement strand
GCGCCGAAAGCTCGACCGACCCGGCGCCGATCAACATGAACGAGACCATCGTACATTTGAAGCCACAGGAGCAGTGGCGGCCCGGATTGACCCGCGAGTCATTGATCGCCGAGATGGACGAGAAGTTACGTATTCCCGGGGTCACCAATATTTGGACCCAGCCGATCAAGAACCGCATTGACATGCTTTCGACCGGCATCCGTTCACAGGTTGGCATTAAAGTATTTGGCAACGATCTGAAAACTCTAGAGGAACTGTCGCGAAAGATCGCCGATGGCGTGCGCGGCGTTCCGGGCGCCAAGGACGTTTATCCCGAGCAGATCAGTGGCGCTCCCTATATCGACATTAAGATCAACCGGATCGCGGCGGCACGTTACAACATCGACGCTCGGATGATCGAAGATGTGATCGAAAAAGGCATCGGCGAAACTAATCTCACCATAACGATCGAAGGCCGCCGGCGATTTCCCGTGCGGGTCCGTTACGCTCCGGAGTTTCGCGGCAGTCCCGAATCGATCGGGCAAATCCCGATCATGTCACCCACCGGCAGTTCGGTACCGCTGAACCAGCTCGCGGAAATCACTACCGTCCAAGGACCGACCATGATCTCAAGCGAGAACGGTTTGTTACGCGGCACGGTGCTGTTGAACGTGCGCGGCCGCGATGTGGGAAGCTTTGTCGACGAGGCCAAGGCCGCGATCGCCAAGAACGTAAAGATGCCGGCCGGGTACTATCTCGAGTGGAGCGGCGAATACGAGAACCAACAGCGTGCCCGCAGCCGCCTGCTGTTAGTTATCCCGATCGTGCTGATCATCTTTTTCGCGCTACTTTATTTGACCTATCATTCGGTTCTCGAAGCGGCGCACGTGTTGATGGCAGTTCCCTTTGCCTTGACCGGCGGTATCTATCTGCTTTGGTTCCTGAATTACAACTTTTCGGTGGCAGTGTGGGTCGGCTTCATTGCCCTTTTTGGCACTGCCGTGCAGACAGCGGTAGTAATGGTCATCTATCTGAACGAAGCGGTCGCGCACAAACAGCAAGAGTTGGGTCGTCCATTGACGCGATCGGACCTGTTGGAAGCGGTCACCGCCGGGGCGCTCTTGCGCTTAAGGCCAAAGGTCATGACGGTGACGACCGTGGTCGCATCGCTAGTACCCATCATGTGGAGTACCAGCGCGGGTTCGGAAGTGATGAAACCCTTGGCCACGCCCGTTTTGGGCGGGATGGTTTCAAGCCTGCTGCATGTGTTGATCGTTACGCCCGTGATCTTTTTCTGGCTGCACGACCGGAAACTGAGGAAAGAAGCGAGAGAGCTGGCGGCTTCGGACGGCAATATCGGTGGAAATAAGGAAGTAATAGCATGAGTAAACAAGCATTTATGGTTTCGATGGTTAGCATTTTGTTATTCGCGGGCGTGATGGCCCCGCCCGGTGAGGCGTTGGCCGGACCCAAGATCCAACGGGTCACGATCACGATCAATAAGGATGGCTTCGCGCCGGCCGGAATGAAACTACGGAAAGGGGTACCGGCGCAGGTGACTTTCCTGCGCACAACGGACGCCACCTGCGCCAAGGAGATCGTCCTACCTGATTTTGGTATTCGCCGGGCACTGCCGCTGAACGAACCGGTCGTGATCAGCTTCACGCCGAATAAACGCGGTACCTTTACTTTCGTTTGCGGCATGGACATGCTGCGCGGACAGTTGATCGTTCAATAGAAGTGAACTATCAGCGTAAAACATTTTCGGTGACCTTGATCTGCGCGGCGCTGCTTTTGGCCGCGCCGGCCTCGCTGACGGCGCAGAGCCAGTCGGGCCCGCCGGCGGAACGGAAGCACGCCATATTGACGCGCTACATTGATCCGCAGGCGGGAATGTCGGCCGATGATCTGGTCGTCTATGCATTGGCCCATAATCTAGAATTGTTGGCCGCGCACAAAGAAATTGACGCGGCGCAGGCGATGGTCCGGCAAGCCCGCCTTCGCGCCAATCCGATGCTTGACCTCGAGGGAACGCGGCAGATCACCGGCAAAGACAACACCCTAATGGCCACCGCCAAATTGCCGCTCGAGTTGGGCGGGCGTCGTCCCGCCCGCATCGCCGTGGCCGAACGGGAAGTCGACGTAAGGGTTAGCGAGGTGGCCAATCGCGAGCGATTGCTAGCCACCGAAGTGCGTCAAAAGTTCGGCGAAGCGCTGGCCCAATCGCTAAAGCTTTCGTTCGCTGATCAATTGGTTGAATCTAATCTGCGCACTTTTGACCTGGTGGTCGCACGCGTAACCGAAGGTGCAACCGCGCCACTTGAGCAGAATATGGTTTTGGTCGAGGTGAACCGTCTTCGCTCGCAAAGGGAAACCGCCGAAGGTCAGCTCGAGGTGTTGATGCTGGAACTGCGCAATCTCATGGGCATGCCCGGTGATGAAACACTGCGCTTGCGCGGCGATTTCAGCGGATTGACGGAACCTATGATCTCCGAAAGCGAAGCCACGGTCCGGGGATTGAACGAACGGGCCGATCTGCGGGGTTTTCGCGCGATGGAAGACCTGGCAGAGGCACTCATTGAACAGGCGCGGTCAGAGGGCCGGTTGGACGCCAGCGTTTCAGCGGGCTACCAACGAATGAATTCAAGCTTCCCGGTATTTGGTGTGAATGATCAGGGACAACTGCAGCCGGTTCAAAGCGTATTCAACTTTTTCAAATTCGGTGTTTCGCTGGATCTTCCGGTGCGCAATAAGAATCAGGGAGCGATCGAAGCCGCGGTTTACGGCGCTGAAGCCGCCACGCAGAAACGCGAATTCGCCCAATTGACCGTTCGCCGTGAGATCGCCGCCGCATTCGCGCAGTATTTTCGCAACGCCAGGGCAATGGAGATCTATCGCGTAGGCGTGCTTGATCAAGCCCGGGTCAATTTGGACGTAGTTCGGCAAAC
>JBDSEC010000407.1:0-9329 GCA_039920205.1 Pyrinomonadaceae bacterium | reverse complement strand
TCAACCACTGGAATGAATTCGCGCATGGTTTGGCCGAACCCAGCCGCCACCGAGCACCCCAACTGGCCCGTTTTGACCCCTAAACCCTATTCCTTAAGTTAGCGCCTATGGGGTTGGGGGGAGAGGGACCGAAGGTTGGCGATCAATCTCAATTTGAATTTTCGGAGCCCACGAAGTGGGCGGCCGAGATCCCCCTTCGCGTTAGATTACAGTCGGGTTTCTGCCGCGACCAGCGTCAAAGTCAATTACTTTCGGCTCGTCGGGGCAACGCTATCTCACTATTTGTGCTCAAACCTTAACCTCGTTGGCAAATTTGGGGTCATTCAGCACGAAGAATTACAGCGTTTTCAATCCGCCTTCGTGGAAGCCTTGAAAGCGGTCCGGCACGCATTAATTTCGGTTGGAATTCAGTAACGGTCGTGTATCGTCTCAAGAGCCGAAGGTCAATTTTTTCAAAGGAGCAATTATGAGCATGAATTGGTGCCGGATCATTTCTCGAGTGCTGGTCCTAACCGTTTTTGGTGTGATCGGGATCGCGGTTCTGATCTCATCGCATTACGATCTACCCTCGGTGAAGGCGCAATTGCCAACGACGCCTGCGCCTACTCCTACGCCTGAGCCCGCGTTTGACCAAGCTGCAGAATTGGCCAAGTTGCGCGAAATGATCAAAGGCAAAGAGACCGAACCGGCGGAAAAAGTGTTCAAGAATATCCAGACCTTGAAAGGCTTTCCGGCCCGTAATCTGTTGGGCATCATGGAGGGCGGATTCAGCCGTTCCCTGGGCGTCAGTTGCACGCATTGTCACACGGCCGGAAAGTGGGAAGCGGAGGACAAGACGCAAAAGCAGGTTGCCCGTGATATGTGGGTGATGATGGGCACGATCAGTAAACAACTGCTGCCCGCCATAAAGAATTTGGGCAGCGCCTCGCCCACAGTAAACTGCACCACTTGTCACCGGGGCCAGATCAAGCCGGCCACGAACTTGCCCGCGACGAAACCCGCTTAGTCTAGTTCTAAGGCTCTAGCGGATGAGATCCTACAAAGATCCCATCCGCTTTTCCTTATGTCCAATTAACTTACGCCGGAACTTTGCGAACGCTCTCGCGCTCCCAGTTTCGATGTCCGGCGATCGCCTTGATAAACGCGGTCGTCGTCTGCGCGGGTGTCTTGCCCAATACAACGGCCTGGTCCCCCTCGGCTCTTTTACCCAAGGTATCGTTGATGAAGTCCACCCCTTCGCCGGTTGCGGCAATGGCTTTACAGTGTTTAAAGGCTTCGTTTACGAAGTGCACTGCGTCAGGTTCCGCACCCAAAGCGGCGATACTTCTGTCCCCGCCCGGGACAAAGACCGCGTCGAATAGTACTGACGCCGCGGTCAGAAAGCTGTGATCGGCAGGCACTGACTTACCCCCCGCCCCGGGCACCTCTCCTAAATGCGTTGCAACGGTTTGAAGCAATGCCCCTTTCGCCAACAACGCCTTCTTCATCGCCGCCAACTGACCCTCGTCAAAGCCATCGGCGATCAAGGCCGCGACTTTGCGCGACTTGACCGTGTCCTTGACCGTGTTGGCCATGCTCAGGGCCTCGGATCGCTCGACCGCGGAAGCTGCCTTGATCGGTTGGACGGACTTCGGATCCGTGTCGGCGCCGAACGAATGATTGATCGGTTGGTCCAATTTGGCCGGAACCTTGATACCCAAACTGGCGGCCACCTTGCTGGCCAATCCTTTATCGATCTGTGAAAGAATGCCGACCATTCGTTGGCGTATCGCAGGCACTTCCACCTTGCCTAATTCGAAACAGAGCGCATCGGTCAAATGCTTCTTTTCGGGTTCCGATTGGCTGTTAAAAAAGAGCGTCGCCTGGCTGAAATGATCGCGGAAACTCTCGCTGCGGGCCCGTACCTTATGCGCGTCGATCCGCTCTTCGTGCGAGTGAAATCCGCCGTCCTTCATCGGTGCCTGAAACGGACAGCCGGCGTTCAAGGAATTTGGTTCGTACGCCACCCGCCCCGTATTTAACGTCTGGCGCATCTGCGCATCGCGTTGATTGTTGTGCACCGGTGCGACCGAACGATTGATCGGGATCTCGTGGAAATTGGGCGAACCCAACCGCTTTAACTGCGTATCGGTGTACGAGAATAGCCGTCCCTGCAGCAACGGGTCATTGGTAAAGTCGATCCCCGAAACTATATGACCGGGATGAAACGCCACCTGTTCCGTTTCGGCAAAGAAATTGTCCGGATTGCGATCCAGCGTCAGCTTGCCAATACGTTGAACCGGCACCAACTCTTCGGGAATTAGTTTGGTCGGGTCCAGCAAGTCGAAACCGAACTTATGCTCGTCGGCTTCGGGAACCAACTGCACGCCGAGTTCCCATTCCGGAAAGGCGCCGGCTTCGATGGCTTCCCACAGATCGCGTCGATGAAAATCGGAGTCCTTGCCCGAAATGTTCTGCGCTTCGTCCCAGGCGACCGAGTGCACGCCCAACAACGGCTTCCAATGAAATTTCACGAAGGTAGACTTATTACGCTCGTTAATAAAGCGAAAGGTGTGAACGCCAAATCCTTCCATCATTCTTAGCGAACGCGGGAGCGCGCGATCCGACATGACCCACATGATCATGTGCGCGGCTTCAGGCATCAACGAGATGAAGTCCCAAAACGTATCGTGGGCCGAAGCCGCCTGCGGCATTTCATTATGCGGTTCCGGTTTTACGGCGTGGATCAGATCGGGGAACTTCATCGCATCTTGTATAAAGAAGACCGGGATGTTATTTCCCACCAGGTCATAAACGCCTTCGTCAGTGTAAAACTTCACCGCGAATCCACGGGCGTCACGCGCCAGATCCGACGAACCCCGTGAACCGGCCACCGTCGAGAATCGCACGAAGACCGGCGTCTTACGACTGGGGTCCTGCAGGAACTTGGCCTTGGTGACCTTCTCCATCGATTCGTAAACCTGGAAAAAGCCGTGGGCGGCGGAACCGCGCGCGTGAACGATGCGCTCGGGGATTCGTTCGTGATCAAAATGCGTGATCTTTTCACGCATGATGAAGTCTTCCAGCAACGTCGCGCCGCGTTCGCCCGCTTTGAGCGAGTTCTGGTTATCGTTAATGCGCAGTCCCTGATCGGTGGTTAGGAACTCGCCGGTTCCGTCTTCGCGGTTCTGCTCGAGATCCGCATTCTTTTTCTCTTTATTATTGGATTTTTGCTTAGCCACACTTCTCCCTTAAAGGTCCGATAGTAATTAAATCACCGGGGGATGGTTCAAAAGCTCCAAACGGGCGGGGGTAAAACACAACCAAAAATCTGACGTCAGCATAGCATAACCGGCAAGACAAGAATCAAGCGACGGTGAGGGCAAATCGTTGAAGATCCGGGTCCGGAAAAATTCTGCTCCAAGTAGTCGGTTTCGCATCGATTTACTAAACTTTCCGTTCCAACCAGGCGTATAATTCGGTGCAAGGGAATGCCATTGTAAAAGCGCTTAGGATTTTTTGAGGAAAACCGTCGCGCTAGGCAGTCCAGGGCCAAATGGTCGCATTTTTCGTCACATCAATTTTCCTGCTCGCTTTTTTCTCGATATTTCTCTATCGATGGCGTCGCCATCACCAAGGGGACGGGGAAGTCCGTCTACCGCCGGCCCCTGACGATCCGGCGCTATTCGCACCCGAACCCAAATTGGTTGAGGAATTGAACCAGGAAAGGCACCAAAGCGCGGTCATGCAGCGCAACGATGCCTGGCTGGAACGTGCCCGGGCGGGCGAGCGCGAAGTCTTATTGGTGATCCCGAAACCCGCCGGGATCCCAATCTACGACCAGGTTTTGAGCGAACTGGTCGAGGGCGCAGACGACGCCGGACCCGAGGAAGTCGAGTACCTGGCGCAATTTGTGATCGAACACGACTTGCGCGCGAATCCGCCATTGGTGTACAGCTATTTGGAAAAATGGCGGCAATCCACGGATCATTTTGGCGTCACCACTTTATTGCATCTGGCAGCACGATCGAACGACGCCGACGTCTTTCTCAAGATCTCCGAAACGATCGAGCAAGTAAAAGCGGAAGGCGGTTTGGCCTACCGATCGTTGGTCGATCTGTTGGCGTTGACTGAAAGCGAGTTTTGGCTCTTGGACGAAACGGCCCGTAACTCGGGCGCCGGTTTTCTGTTGAAACAGAAACTGGCCAACGCGCACCGTGAACTGGCGGCGGTCGCGCGCGACGGGAAGAACTCTCTCCCAAATTAATACCGCCGGTAAGTCGAGGAACAAATGGATATCTATACTTATTTACCGCTGTTGGTGGTCTTGGTGGTCCTGCTGATCATAGTTCTGATCGTGCTCAGCCGCTTCGTGGTCAACGTCGGCGCGCGCGAGATCGCCATCAAAGAACGGCGCTACTTTGGCCGCCGCATGCCGCCCGGACGCGTGGTCGCGACCGATGGCGAAGTCGGGATCCAGGCCGCGGTGCTAAAACCCGGTTTGCACTTTCTGTTCTGGCCCATCGAAGCGGTCGTGCGTAAAGTCCCTTTGATCGAGATCGGTCCGGACGAACTAGGCGTGATCGAAGCCGTGGACGGCGAGCCGCTGCAATCGGGTCACATCTTTGCCCCGGACCGCGCACACAACGCGCACAACAACTTCCAGGACCCGATCGCATTCATCAAACAGGGTGGCGTCAAGGGCATGCAGCTTCGCACCCTGCCTCCCGGCTTGTGGCCGATCCATCCCTATCTGTTCCGGCTTTCGATCGCCAAAGCGACGATCGTCCCGCAAGGCAAGGTGGGTATTATCACCTCGACCGACGGCGCGCCGTTGGATTCCGGACGGTTGTTGGCCAAGGCTACGACTAGCCACCACAACTTTCAGGACGCCGAAAATTTTGTTTCGTCCGGCGGTCAAAAAGGTCCGCAAGTCGAGCTCATCACGCCGGGCACTTATCGTATCCTGACGCAGTCGCTGCCGATGGACGGCGGTAACGAAACTAAACCGGGTCTGTTCTATACCCGATTGTTCGACGCCACCGTGATCAACGAAAACCAGATCGGTTTGGTCGAGGCCCTGGACGGTTCACCATTGGATCCGAAAGACTACGTGGCGGCCACGGTCGAGGGTCACGACAACTTCCAAGACGGCAACGAATTTATCAACCGGAGCGGCCAGCGTGGCCCACAGAAGGATATCCTGCTTCCAGGTACCTATTACATCAATCCAATGTTGTTCAAGGTGATCCCCGAAAGCGCCAAGGAGATCAAGCCGGGCGAGGTAGCGGTCATTGTCTCGAACGTGGGTAAAGATCCGACCGACGACATCCGCAAACAGATGGCGGCCAAAGTGCGCGTCCGCATGGAGCGCGAAGAAAAGGAACAGCAGGAACAAACTATCGCGCGCCTTGACCGCGTGAACGATCGACGCAGCGCCGAAGACATCCGCATTGAATTGATGTCCGGTGATCCGGCCGATCGGCGATTGGACGAAGGCGCGCACGAAGCCTATGTCGTTCCCGAAGGCTACCGCGGTATCCGCGAGACGGTGGTGGGACCGGGCCGTTATTACCTGAACACGCTGGCGTTGACGCCGATCGTGATCCCGACCACCAACCAAACGGTGGAGTGGACCGCGGGCGAGATCGCCAATACTTTCAACCCGTTCGAGGTGATCTCGAAAGACGGTTTCACCATGCAGTTAGAGGTCCGCGTGGTCTTTCGCGTTAAGCCGGAAGACGCGCCCTTCATGGTGGCAAAGATCGGCGGCATCGACCGGTTGATCCAAAACGTGATGCACCCGCTGATCGACTCGATCTTTCGTAACCAGGCGTCGGAATCATCAGCCATGGCGTACCTGCAAAATCGTCATGAAGAGCAGGAACGCGCCGAGGCTCGCGTACGCGCACATCTGTTGAAATATCACGTCGATGTGGTCAATGTTTTGATCTGCCATATTCATCTGCCGGAAGAGCTGATGAAGACACAGACCGAGAAGATCTTAGCCGAACAGAAACAGAGCATGTTCGACGCGCAACGCGAGGCCGAAGAGAAGCGCATTCAGTTAGAGAAGACCAAGGCCCATGCCGACAATCAGAAGGATCTGATGGCGGCCACGGTCGGGGTCGAGATCGCCGGCAAGCGTTCGGAACAACGCAAGGCCGAGGCGGACGGCGAGGCCTATTACATCAGTTCGACCGGCCGGGCCGAGGCCGATAAGGTCCGCGCCATGGGTGAAGCACAGGGCGTCGCTTATGCCGAACAGGTCAATGCGTTGGGCGCACAGGGCGTCGCGTTGGTCGAAACGCTAAAGGTCATTGGCGAGAAGGGCGTCCGAATTACGCCGGACATCATGGCCTCGGGCGGTGGTGCGGACGGTATGGGTGGCGGCATCGGCACGCTGCTGCTGCTGAATCTGTTCAAAGGACAGATGAATAATGGCGGTAAAGGCGAGTTGGACAAGTAGTCCGAACCGCATAGTACAAAGCTCCGGCGGGTTCGTTCCGAACTTGCCGGAGCTTTTTTACTTTTCGACCTGTGTTAATATTCCCCGCAAATTCCGCGTGGGCCGCACGTTCATCAACTCGGATAAGGAGACACTCAAATGTTAGAGATACTGGCCTTGATCCATCTTACCCGGCGGATCGGTGAGATCGTGGCCGAAAAGGGACGTAAGACCTTCGGCTACAAACTTATGGCGGTGGCCTTGTGGATCGGCGGCGAGTTCGTGAGTGCAGTGTTGGGCGCGGTAATCGCGCAAGTGATGGGTTGGCCCAGTGCGATCGCCTATCTGTTTGCGTTGATCGGCGCGGTGATCGGCGCCGGTATCGCCTTCTTGATCGCCAAGCAGCTTCCGCCACTCGCCGTTGAACCGCCGCCGCAACCGCCAAGTTTTTCTTAGGCGCGAGCGGATCAGGGATGGGTTAAATACTTCGCCACGCCGTCTAGGAACATCTGCACGGAGACCATAACCAGCAGCATTCCCATTAATCGCTCCATTGCGATCAATCCGCGTTCGCGCAGAAGGCGATAGAACAACGTTGACGATAGTAAGATTATCGACGTCACGACCCACGCGACCGTCAATGCGATCCACCAATCCGTCATCCGATTCGGGTCGGTTTGTTGCAGCAGCAACAGCGCCGCCAAGGTAGATGGTCCCGCCACTAATGGGATCGCCAAGGGGACAATGAACGGCTCGCCTTCAGGGGTATCGCCCATCAACCCGCCATCATGCGGAAAGATCATCCGTAGCGCGATCAGAAACAAAACGATCCCGCCGGCGATGCTGATCGTCTCGGATTTCAGTTGCAGAAACTGCAGCAAATATTTGCCGAGGAAGAGGAAGGCAGTCAACACGCCGTACGCGATCAACAGCTCGCGCGCGATAACGACGCGGCGGCGTTTCGCGGGAACGCCCTTCAATACCGACACGAACATCGGCACGTTCCCCAACGGGTCCATGATCAGGAACAACGTCAGAATGGCGGAGAATTTATTCATCGGAATAGGAGCCGGATCGGATACGGGTCAGTACCACCTGCGATAGCGGGTGGGTAATTCTCGCTACACAATTCTCGGTCCAGATGACTCCATTGGTATGTTGACCACCCGCTACCGCAGGTGGTACTGACCTCATTGCTCGGCTGCAACTTACCCACCGATAAAACTCATGGTCCGTTCGGGCTGCATGAATTCCGGTTCGTTGATGTAATGCCGCGGTTCCTTCTTCAAAACCACATCGCGGATGTAATCGACGATCTCGGCGCGGCTGGCGTCACTGCGCATGACATCTCGCAACGAATGCTCGACCGTGGAAAAAAGACAGGTACGGATCTGTCCGTCCGCCGTTAAACGTATTCGTGAACAGGCCCCGCAAAATGGTTCGCTGACCGGTGCAATAATGCCGATCTCGCCCGGAGCGCCATCGGCAAATCGATACCGCGCACTGGTCTCGGAACCGCGGGGCCCCGGTGCCGCGACCAACAAAAATTCTTCGTTGATGCGTTCGCGGATCTCGCGCCCGGGCACTACGTCCTCGCGCTTCCAATCGTGACCGGAATCCAGTGGCATGTACTCGATGAACCGCATGTGCACGTTGTGCTCGCGCGCGAACCGGGCAAAATCCACCAGTTCGTCGTCATTATGACCGCGCACTGCGACCACATTGATCTTGACCGGGTTCAACCCCGCGCTCTGCGCCGCGTCGATCCCCGCCAATACCTGGTCCAACACATCCACCCCGGTCATCTTCAGGAAAACATCGCGCTTCAAACTGTCGATGCTGATCGTGATGCGATCCAAACCGGCGGCCTTCAAAGCCTCGGCTCGGCCCGGCAGGAAATACCCATTGGTAGTCAGCGCCAGATCCGTCAGCCGCGGCTTCAACCGAGACAGTTTTTCAATAATGACCTCGATATCGCGGCGCATCATCGGTTCGCCCCCGGTCAAGCGGATCTTTTCGATGCCGAGGGAAACAAAGATCTCGCAGGCCCGTTCGATCTCCTCGTAGTCCAGCATCTGCTCTTTGGGAGCGATGGGCGGTTCGCCATGCGGCAGGCAATAAAAACAGCGAAAATTGCAGCGGTCGGTTAGGCTAACCCGCAGATCGCGGATCGCCCGGCCATAGGAATCGGTTAAAACAGGAGTAGTCATAAAAATGCAGCGGGCTCGAAACATGCCGCTGGGTTAAGTATATCTCGCAGCTTTATGCTTTGGGTAATCCTGGCCCGCCTTTGTTCCGCTGAGTCCCGACCCAAACGCAACTTGAGTACAGAGCCAACGTCAATAAGTATAGGCAAGTGAAAGTGGACGCTACTAAAGCTGGGAGCGCGGGCACCATTGCCCGCTGTGGCGGGGTGTTTACAAGATTACCGTAACCGGGCCTCCTGCGACGGAGCTTGAACTTCTAAGCGCGCTGCGGACAGGGTGTCCGCGCTCCCGGCTTTACCGACGCGATCGGAACGATGTTGGTTCTTTGCAAGTAAATACACGAATCGTATTGCATTCGTATTCGATCTCGTTAAACGAATCTTGCCACCTACGTAACGCTAAAGCGGCAATCCCACCCGCCTCAACAGATCAATAAACCGCCGGTCATGCCTCAACGGGTCCAATCGCGGATCGACCTTTAACCAAACCAGCGCTTCTGAACGTGAGGCAAACGCCCGCTCCAATGCCGCGAACGCTTCGTTCTTTTCATTCAATACGCTGTGCAGGATCGCTATGTCATAGGGAGAAACGTGTTGCGTTTCCGTCAACGCCAAAAGCTCCGCCAAGATTTCGCGCGCGGCCGTCGTGTTGCCCGCCAAGGCGTACGCATGTCCCAACGCCGCACGGATGAACAA
>JBDSEC010000406.1:0-3035 GCA_039920205.1 Pyrinomonadaceae bacterium | reverse complement strand
GCGGAGCCAAGCTGATAAAAGAAATTCTCCATCATACGTTGAAAGTCTTCCGGGAAACCTGCCGCATCCGCGACCTGCGGGCGAGTCGCCCGCGCCCCGGCGGATAACTCGCCCGTTGATACGGGGGGGTTGAGTTTACCGAAGGCATTCAAGGCGGGTTGAAGGCGCGCTTTAGTAGGACGGGCTCCGTCACCAGCGGGTGAGTCGCCCGCGCTCCGGCTAATCACTGGTCCAGAACGCTTCGCACCTTGCGCGCGAGGTCGGCGGGCGAAAACGGCTTTTGAATGAAATTTACCTCCGCCTCCAAAACTCCCTCGTGGACCACCGAGCTATTCGTATAACCCGACATAAAGAGGGTTTTCATCTCCGGCCGTATCTGGCCCAACCGTTTGGCCGCCTCGACCCCGCTCATCTCGGGCATGACCACATCAGTGATCAACAATTCGATGGATTCCGCGCGACGTTCACAGATCAACAACGCCGCGCCACCGTTGGCCGCATCCAGTACTTTGTATCCATAGCTCAAAAGGACCTCGACGGCGAGCCGGCGCAGCGTGTCGTCATCCTCGATCAACAATATTGTCTCGGTACCTTCTAAGACCTCCTCGACCTCCCGGGTGCGGTCGTATTCCTGCGCGCCTTCACCAACGCGGGGCAAAAAGACTTTGAACGTGGTACCGTGCCCGAGTTCGCTATAGACCCAAATGCTTCCGTTGGACTGTTTGACGATCCCATAGACGGTTGAAAGACCAAGCCCCGTCCCTTTTCCCACCTCTTTGGTGGTAAAGAAAGGTTCGAAGATGCGCTTCTCGGTGGTTTCATCCATGCCGACGCCGGTGTCGCGGACCCCCAACATAACGTACGAACCCGATACCATTCCAAGATGCTGTTTAACAAAGTCCTCGTCAATATCGATGTTCTGCGTTTCGATCGTCAGACGGCCGCCCTCTGGCATCGCGTCTCGCGCGTTTATGACCAAGTTCATGATCACTTGTTCGACCTGGCCGGGATCGGCCCGTACATTCCACCCGTCAGGGTCAAGCACCGTGCTCAATTCGACATCCTCTCCGATCAACCGGTGGAGCATTCTTTCGAGGTCGGAAACGATCGAGTTCAGGTTTAAAACTTTGGGTTGGAGAACTTGTTTTCGACTGAACGCGAGCAACTGGCGGGTCAATCCGGCAGCGCGTAACCCGGCCTTTTTAATTTCTTCCAAGTTGTGACAAAGCGGATCTTGCGGTTGAAGCTTTCTGATCGCCAGATCGCTATATCCGGTAATGGCGGTCAATAAGTTATTGAAGTCGTGCGCAATGCCTCCGGCCAATTGTCCCACGGCCTCCATCTTTTGGGCCTGGCGAAGCTGCTCATCACTACTACGTAGCGCGGCCTCGGCGCGCTTGCGTTCAATGTCTTGCGAGATCAGATCGGCAACCGAGGCCACTCCGTCTATCACGTCATCAAAGAGCGGCTCACGGGAAAACATCGCGATAACCCCCACCAACCGCTCTTCGACGATCAGCGGGAAACCGGCAAACGAAACCATTCCTTCGCGCTTGGCCCACTCCTGGTCGCTCACGCGCGGATCGTTCTGCACCTCATTCGTGTGGTAAGGCCGGCGTTCTTGTGCGATCAGACCAATTTTTGAGGATCCAACCGGCACCCGGGCATGGGCTCCATCCAGGTGAACGTAAAGGCCCGAACTCGCCTGCAATTCCAACACGTTCTCGTCTTGGTTCAACGTCCAAATACGCGCGAAGGCCGCATTCAAATGCCGCACGAAGGCGGCCGTACAACGTTCGAGGGTCTTTTGTTGATCGGTTTCACCGTCGGCCAGCGCCGCGTTGATGTCAAGGCGCAAGGCCAACTGAGCAGTTCTCCGGTCCTGAATGGCTTCGTCCTTACTGCGTTCGGTGACGTCATTTGCCAGTACGAGCTTGGCCGGCCTACCCGCGAAATTCAACCCGTGTGAAGTGATCTCGACGCTCATGACCTCGCCGTTCTTCTTATGATGACGCCAGACGCGGGCTTCATGCACGGTTCCATCGTCGCGGGCGATATCTTCGATCAAGGCAGCGACATCTTCCCGGGGCCGAATATCGGCGATCGACATCGAAAGGAATTCTTCCAGCGAATATCCGTAATGCTGTATCGCCGCCTCGTTAACCGCCAGAAACACCATGGTCTCTGTGTCATAGACCCACATGGGAAGCGGATTACTGTCGAACAAGAGTCGATAGCGCTTCTCCGATTCGCGCTGTGCGTCTTCGGCAATTCGGCTTTCGGTAACATCGCGCGCGATCCCTTGCACGCCGGTCGTGACGCCGTTTTCCTTGATCAGCCTGAGCTTGACCTCAATGGGGATCCGGTGGCCGTCCTTGGCAACGATCTCTAATAAACGCGGCGGAACATTCTCGCCGGCGAAGGTTTTGGCCATCATTCCGAGCGCCTCGTCAAGATTCTCGGGCGCCACCGCGTTCGTTAAACTCAATTGGAGGCATTCTTCCAGGGTGTAACCGGTGATCATCTCCGCGGCTTTGTTTACCCAGGTGAAGTTACCCACTAGGTCATGGGTATAAAAAATGTCATAGGCGTTTTCCACCAGGGCGCGGTAGCGTTGTTCACTTTGTCTGAGTTCTACCTCGCCGCGTTTGCGATCGGTAATGTCCCGAAAGTTAACGACGACGCCGGCTAACCGGCCATTCTCCCGGATCGGCGTGCTGGTGTATTCCACCGGGAAATAAGTACCGTCTTGCCGCCAAAAAACTTCATCTGCTACTTGCCGGATCTTTCCGTCCTTGATCGTTTTAAGGATCGCGCAATCCTCACGCGGAAAGGGCGTGCCGTCGGGGCGAGAGTGGTGCAGTACCGCATGTTGCGAGCGACCGATCAATTCGGCGATCTCCCATCCGATCATCTGAGCCGCCGCCGGATTAACAAAGGTAGTAATACCGTCGAGATCCAGGCCATAGAGACCTTCACCGGCCGAGTCTAAAATAACCGCATTCTGACGACTGAGCCGGCGAATTTCCTCCTCG
>JBDSEC010000405.1:0-4312 GCA_039920205.1 Pyrinomonadaceae bacterium | reverse complement strand
GGGTTGCGGTCTTTTCAGTGAATCGGCAGGTCTCGAACGATTCCGCCTGAAGGCGGGGCTACGAACGCGTTTTAGTAACTCACCGCGCGCGGCAGCGTCTTCGCTTCATTGATCCAGCCGGTGACCTGCGCTTCACTCGGCACCGTGCGGGTCAAACTCTTCGCGTCGTTAACCTCTTTCATTTTCGCCGCTAAGTTGGCGCCATTGCGCTGGGCCAATTCGGCTACTGTGTCGACGCCGGAGGCTTCCAGTAATTCGGCAAACTCACCGGCTACGCCTTTAATACGGAACAGATCCGCATGATTGACCCACTTCAAAATAAGCTTGTCGCTAATGCCGGTGGCCGCCGCCAGATCGGCACGACCGTTGGGCGATGCGCCCTTCTCTAACAGACCCTCGGTAGTGGACACGCCCACGTCATTCAATTTCGCCGCAAAGGCGTCACCGACGCCCTCAATTGTTGCAATCGCTGCCATGTTAAGATCCTCTCAAATTTGGTTTACCACCGCCGTGCACCCGCTTTCATTCCCGGGTCAGAACGAATTTGGACCAACTAGTTGGACCAGTTCGACACCGACCACCAGAAAAGAAACCAGTGGGTCGTTTGGAGGGTCTTCGGCGCTGCATCTATTTAGTACAGTCGACGGCTGCGAGTCAATGTCAGACCTGACGGAACTATTGTGCCGCTTTCGGTTTCTGCAGTCGCTTGTGTATCTGCGGTAGCTCGTTGATCGCGGCCGACACGTACCATTGATAGTACTCCACATCGAAAAGCCCGCCCTTCACTGCGGGATCAGTGTCCACCAACAATTTTGCCTCATCGATCGTCGGCACATCAAAGATGTAAATTCCTCGCATGTCCTGCTTCCCTTCAAACGGTCCGGCGAGCACCAATTTGCCCTCGTCCGCCAGCCGGCCGATGTTGGTCATATGCCCATTGATCAAATCTTGACGTATCTTGGCATCATCGATCTTCTTCAGGCCGCGCTTTAGTATGACGAAGACATACAGCTTCATGCCGCGCTCGTCCGCGCCAAGTTTCTTGGCCAGATCGGCATCGTAAGCAGGTTTATCCGCGGGCTTTGCCGGAGTGGTACCTTGTGCACTAGCCGAAATGGCAGTCGCGGTAATAAAAAGTGCAAGCGCGACCATGATCACGATCTTATTCATTCACTTATCTCCTTTGGAACCGCAATCGGTGCGGCCAATTATTGACTAGTCCAAAGGAAGCATTATAGAGGTAATGCAGCGAAAGGATTGGAAAAATTTGACCTGATCCCGCTCGGAAAGCCTGACAGAATTACGAGGTGGGCGGATTCTTTGCCCAACCAGAGATTTCAACAGCAGCGGTCGAGAGCCTGGCCCCCTTTGGAAACCAGATTAACCCAGCCCGCGATAGCGCGGCGACATAGTGTAGCCCAATGCGAGTCGGCGAGCTTTGGGTTAGTTTCGATTATGGTTCCGAGCACGCGATAGCGCGGCGACAGACGCCTTGAGCTGACCAGATCTCGGAGGCAGTTAAGACCTCCGTCGCCCGCTTCGCGGGCTCCGGAGAAATCCAAAAAGAGATGTATCCCCAAGCTCCGCGGACGCTAGGCATGGGGCTTTATTATGCCGCACCGCTATCGCGGGCTCGTTGAATATTAGCTCCAACCGGGCGAAAACCGAGTCGACAGATTCTCACGGGACTTGGCGAGATAGGGAAAAGTACGTCTCCCGCTGCAGTGCCCAGGGCGCAATTGAGAGTTCGAGTAGGTAGAAACTCCGCCCGCGTTTGTAGCCTTTTAGGCGGAACGCTACATGTAAGAACCGGAAGCGGTATCGATGGGTTCTCTCTTTCAATGCTAGCAGAAACGAACCCGTCGCTACCGCCTCCGGTTCTGACCTCCCCTTAAAACCGGGGCTACAAACACGCGCTTTTGGCGTTTGACTAACGCCGGCCCACGGCTCCGGCGGCACGGAGCAGATCGGCCACCTCGTCCTCATCTTCCGCAACGGCCAGGCTTAGTGCGGTATCGCCGTCGTTGTTTCGTAGGTTGGGATTGGCGCCAGCCTTTAGCAGCGCCTTTACCGTGTCGGCATTGCCTTGATGTGCGGCGACCATCAACGCCGTAAATCCCAATTTGTTCTGCCAATCAATTTTTGCGCCGGCTTCAACATAAACCTGAACACGCTCGTCGTCATCCCATTCGGCGAACTTGATCAGCGGTGTGTCACCATCGACATTGACCTGATTAACATTGGCGCCAGCGTGGAGTAAAAGCTCGATCATCTCGACATCATCTTCATCGTCGAGCGAAAACAAGATGTTATCGCCGTTCTCCTTAAGTGCATTCGCATTCGCCCGCGCCCGCAAAAGCCGAAGGACCATTTCATATTCTTCGCGGTTTACGGCCACATACAGCGCCGTGGTGCCGTCGTCTTCGGCTTGATCTACGTTAACTCCTTCGCGTAATAACTTGTTGACCTCGTCCATATCGTCGGATCTGACGGCGCGAACCATCGGCTGTTGAAATGTTTCAACGATCGCGATGTCACCCATAACCCCTCCGACCGACAGGACGATATCGAGCAAGGTTTCGTCCGCCAATCGAAGAGCTACGTTGCCTCTTTCGAAGTTCGCGAAACCCGGGCTACTAACCTTCACGTTGTAGCTAAAATCACCACTCAACCAAGTATGCGAAATCCCGTTTTCGTCGGTCGTCGAGGCATGCGTCTCGGCCGATTGTTCGTTAGTAACCGTAACGGTGGCGCCCGGAATAACCGCGCCGTTCTGGTCGAGCGCCGTGATTTTTAACCATCCGGAAGTACCGGCCGGACTGAGCGACACCGTGCTGCCGGTCACCGGGCGCGACTCATCTTTATTTGACGTGGTCAATGTTTGTGGGTACGCGGCGGTGGACATGCTCATGATCGCGGTAAAAGCACCGGCCGCGATCCGCGATGCCCGCCGCGAGATCGTGTAGAGCGGCGGCATCCGGTCGCGGGTGACGACCTCGCCCGCCGGGTCGCGAAATATGCGCAGGCAGAGTTTGCCCTTCGACCGCCGCACCAACTTCTCGGCCTGGGCTCGCGTTATAGCTGAAAGGTCGTTCACGCTCAATTCGCAGTGGCGACAAACCCGCACTTGATCGTTGCCGACCATCTCGTCCCAACTAGCGGTGCAAGGCCTTTCGATCGACACGCTATCTAATAGTTTGGAGGTAGGCATAGGCTAATCCTTTGGTTTGACCGGCGAATTTACTTGGTCGGGGAGTTGAAGTCTCTGGACTTGATGCACCGGTTGCGCCGCTGCTGCGCGGAGTAGCTCGATGGTCCAATCGTCCTCGCTCAGGAGCGCCAGATCAAGTGCCGCCTTGCCGTCGGCGTTCTGTACGCTCAGGTTGGCGCCGCCCGCAAGTAAGACTTTGACCGCGCTGTCGTTCCCTTTCGCGGCGGCTACCATCAACGCGGTGTTCCCGTTAGCGTTTTGCATATCAAGATCGGCCCCGGCATCGACGAAAAACTTCAGTCGATCGTCCTCGTCCCAATTAGCGAACCGGATCAAGGGGGTATTTCCGTCTCGATTGACCTGGTTAACATCGGCACCGATCTGCAGGACGAACTTGATGAGATCGTTGTCGTCCTTATCGTTGACCAGGAACAGAACATTTTCGCCGCGTTCGTTAAGCGCGTTGGGGTTTGCGCCTGCCTTCAGCAACTGCCGAATGATGTCTTCGCGGTTGCGAAGCACGGCGACGTGGAGCGCCGTGGTTCCGTCATCCTCGGCCTGATCGACGTCCACCCCGCGGCGCAAGAGCTCCGCTATCTGTTGCGTGTATTCATCTTGAACGGCTCGCACGAGAGGCTGTTGATATTGAAAGTTCGTTATCAATTCACCCGCGCTATTCAGACGAAGCTCGACATCCCAACGGGTGTCCGCCGCCGCCCGCAGGTTTATCCCCGAATGCACAAATGTCGGGAAACCAGGGTATTCAATGCGAAGTTCGTACGAATAATCGCCGCTCAGTCGAACGCGAAACTTCCCTTCCTCATCCGTTGCGATCGGATGGACCTCTTTCGTTTGTTCGTTGGTAATGGTCACCAGAGCCGAAACTGCCGGCGCTCCCAGGCTACTCGTGACGTTCCCGTACAAATGCGAAAACGTCCCCGCCGCCTTCCGCTTACCCGTCAGTTCCACGACTGGACGGTGGATGCCGGCGTCGGCAGTCGCAGGGATCTGTGCATATGCCGTCGCTGATATACTCATCACCGCGGTGAGGGTAGCTGCGGCAATGCGCCAGGCGAGCCGCGAGAGCGTATATAGTTTTTG
>JBDSEC010000404.1:0-5221 GCA_039920205.1 Pyrinomonadaceae bacterium | reverse complement strand
ACGCATGTTGAACGGCTTACTTTTGCCGTGTTTCCGATCTTGGGTTACAGCCTAACTTCTGATTCACGTGACCTTTCTTGGTTACGTGATCTGGCGCAGTATTCTATCCGGCCACGCTTGGCCCGATTGCCCGGTGTTTCCGAGGTAAAGATAGACGGCGGTTCAGTGCGGGAATATCACATCGAACTCGACCCGGAAAAACTGGCAGCCCGCAATGTAACGGTCCAACAGGTTTTGGATTCGGTCAGGAATTCGAACGTGATCGAATCACCGGGACTGATCGAAGAGAATCATCAACTGGAACTTACGCTCGTAAGCGGTCAACCCGCCACTCCCGCTGACCTGCGTTCGATCGTTGTAGCGAGTGTAAATGGGGCAAATATTCAGGTCGGTGATGTCGCTACCGTGCGCGAGGGCGGCGAACCGAACTACACCATCGTCACGGCGGACGGAAAGCCGGCCGTGTTGGTCAATGTTCTGCGACAACCTGATGCCAACACAGTTTCTGTTACCGACGAGGTTCGCACTGAGTGGCTGGCGATCGCCCGCACCCTGCCGAAGGACGTCAAGGTCAACGCTTTTTACGATCAATCGTTGTTGGTCCGTGATTCGATGAGTTCGGTCCGCGATGCGATCCTGATTGGACTGATCCTGTCGGTGATCATTCTCTACGCCTTTCTGCGGAATATCGGCACCACGTTGGTCGCGATCTTGGTGATACCGGTAACGATACTGATCACGTTTCTGGCGATGTACTTGGTTGGGCTGACCTTTGATCTGATGACCCTGGGCGGTATCGCGGCCGCCATTGGTTTAGTGATCGACGATGCGATCGTAATGGTCGAGAACATATACACGCACCTTTTGCATGGTGAATCGCGCCACGATGCCGTCCAACGGGCGGTCTCTGAACTTACGGTTCCGATCATCGGTTCGACCGTTACGCCAGTCGTAGTGTTTTTGCCGCTAACGCTATTGACCGGTGTGACCGGCGTGTTCTTTCGCTCGCTAGCCTTGACGATGGCAGTGGCGCTTTTGACCTCGTTGGTTTTGGCGTTGACCTTCACGCCGGTTTTGGCCGAACGGTTCGTTCGAGCAAAAGTACCATCCGGGAACGAGGAGGTCGGCCGCGTGTTGAGCTTGATCCTGCGGCCGTACGAGATGTTGCTTCGGGTTGCGTTGCGGCACCGCATCGCGGTAATGGCGATCTGCTTAGCGGTCATGGCGGGAGCGTATCTGATCTACACTCGCCTCGGTTCTGAATTCTTGCCGGCCTTCGATGAGGGCGCGTTTGTGCTTGATTACGTGGCGCCGCCCGGCAGTTCGCTGGCGGAGACGAACCGTATCTTGAACCACGTCGAACAAATTCTGAAGGAAACACCCGAGGTCGAGAGTTTTTCGCGCCGCACTGGTTCACAACTCGGACTGTCGGGCGTTACCGAACCAAACACCGGAGATTTCGCGGTAAAGATGAGATCTAACCGCAAACGCGAGACCGAGGAAGTTACTGAGGAGATCCGTGAAAAGATCGAAGCCAGTGAACCTGGCTTGGAGACCGAATTCATCGGCATTCTATCGGACATGATCGGTGACCTAGCTAGCGCGCCACAGCCGGTGGAGATAAAACTATTCAGCGACGATAGAACCGCACTTGAGAGTAAAGCCGCAGAAGTTGAATCCGCCATCCAAAAGGTCGATGGCGTAGTGGATACGTTCAGTGGCGTCGTCGTCAGTGGACCCGCGGTCACTTTTAAGGTCGATCCTCAAATGGCAGCGAAATTTGGGGTAACGGCGGCGGATATCGCGGTTGCGGTGGAAGCGGCAATGGATGGGACCAAAGTTTCCAGCGTGCTCGAGCGCGGGCGTGCGGTTCCCATCCGGATCGTCTTTCCCGCCAGCGCACGAAACTCTTTGGAAAAGTTATCTGCGCTTCAGATTCGATCCGCCAGCGGACAACAGTTTCGCTTAGATCAAGTAGCGACGGTCGATTATAACCAAGGTCAAACGGAAATGAGCCGCGACGGGTTGCGTCAAACCGTGGCGGTCACGGCGCGGATTACCGGTAGCGATCTGGGTGGAACGATCCGAAAGATCCAATCCGAGTTGGCCAAGAACGTAAAACTCCCGGCGGGAATGGCCGTCGAATATGGCGGGCTCTATGCCGAACAGCAATCGTCATTTCGCGAATTAGCCATTTCGCTAGGGCTCGCGGTAGTCTTAGTATTCTTGGTATTGCTGATCGAGTTTCGCTCATTCGCCCATCCAGTAGCCATCGTCACTGGCGCTGTACTAGCTTTGACCGGAGTATTGGCTGCGTTGCTGATCACGGGCACGTCGTTGAACGTGGTCAGTTTGATGGGCATGATAATGGTCGTCGGTATCGTGGCCAAGAACGGGATCCTGATGCTGGATGCGGTTGACGAGAACCGCGCTAAGACCGAGAGCTTGACCGAGGCGTTGATCTTATCTGGCCGAAGAAGATTTAGACCCGTTCTCATGACTTCCCTGGCCGCGATTCTCGGAATGGCGCCGCTAGCGCTCGCTTGGGGGGCGGGCTCTGAACTATTGCAGCCGTTGGCCATAGCCGTGATCGGCGGGCTGGTCTTTGCGCTATTTCTTTCACTTATCGTCACGCCAACCGTCTATTCGCTGCTGACCGAACACTAATTCCGCGGCGATTCCTTAGCGAGCCCATTCGCGCTCAACTAATAGTCGGGCGAATTCGATCACCCGATTTTCCGCCCAGAACCGGTCTTCGTCCGGGTTGGCTTCGCCCAGAAATCCAACGTGGCCACCGGTCGCGGTCGCTAGCAGCAACACGTTTGGGTTTTCGACGAACACAGGATCGGTTAACGGGTGATAGGGAACCACGGGGTCGTCTTCGGCGTGAATGACCAAAGCGGGGATCCTGATCTTCTCAATGTGGGGACGAGAGCTGCAGCGCGCGTAGTAATCTTCGACGTCTGTGAAGCCGCCGTGAACCACGGTGAACTTGGCGTCGAAATCTTTAATGAAGCGGATCCCTTCCATCCCTTTCAGATCGTATTTGTCGGGAAAGAGCTTGCGCTTCCGCTGCATGCGTTGCTTTAGTGACACCACGAATTGGTAGCGGTAAAAGCGATTTTCGGACTTGCCGGCTTCTGCCGCACAGGCCAATAGATCCACCGACGGCGACACCGCGCAAATGCCGATAAGTTCTGGCGGAAGTTCGTCACGATGCTCGCCCGCGAGTTGCAGCACCATGTTGCCGCTCATCGAGATCCCGGAAAGAATGATCTGCCGCAACCCATCGCGCACGATCAATTCATTGACCACCGCCAGGAAATCGCGGTTCATTCCGCTGTGATAGAGCGTCGGCGTCAGATGCTCGGTCCCGCCGCAGTTTCGTTGGTTTAACCGCACCACATTGAAGCCGGCATCGGCGGCCTTTACGGCCATGCTCCGCATGTAGATCGAATCGGTCGATCCTTCCAATCCATGTACCAGGATGAGAGTCGGGGAATTCTGCTTGTCGGTCTGCCAGCGGCAATGGGCTAGGACCTGCGTATCAGGCTCGACCTGAAATAAACGGGCTTCATCAGTCCGGCATTGCTTCACTTGCCGCGGCCGCGGCCAGAAATAAGCGCCCAGCGTCTGCTTATGTCCGCCCGAGAGCCACGACAACGGCCGGAAGGGCCTGGACCGCAAAATCTCAGCGACCGCCGAAATGCCAGGCGCAGGTTTCCCGTCAGCGACTGAAGGTGGGGCCGAAATGTCTGTTAGTTCGATTTCTTCCGTGATCATTCCAATCCAAATTACGACCAGTGGGTACGTACCGGATTCGGAAACATTCTACGTAGAAATGCCGGTAAATAATAGACCCAAATTGCGAGATTTTTTGCCGTGGTTGGGGCTCGCCGGGTGGTCCGCCTTGCGACGCTTGACCCAAGTGTGTTTGCCCCTCCCCACTGTAACACCCCAAGGCCTTTTTTAGCGCGAAATAACCCAAAGTGAGATTCATCGAGTTTTTTGACTGGCTCCGCGTTCCCCCAGCAGTGAACAAACCGAGGTGGATCCAAATTTCTCGGGACAATGGCGACAGCTTCGCGAATCCTAGGAGACCCAAATCCACGCAAGTTCCTAAGTCACATCACGTTCTCTCAATTGAAAGCGGCGCCGCTTGGAACGATTGCCGGTAATTGGGTTCTAACCAAACAACCCGGCGAAACAAAAATGTTAACGGCGCGTGAAATGTTTGATGACTGAATCAACCCAAACGGCTGGCGGTGCATCTGAGAGAGAGTTCACCGAAAAATTATTCGGGGCCGCGTATTACCCGTGGCCCAATATAAGATGCCTGGCAGCCGTTATCGTTCCCCTTTTCGTACCTGGCCCGGACCGTACTTTGAAAGGATAAACCTAATGTCCACCAACGATAAGCTGCTGCGGCGTGTTTCGATCGCCTCGCCCTGCTCCCAAAGCTGGGATCAAATGACCGGTAACGACCAAGTCCGGTTCTGTAGCCACTGTGACCTGAATGTGACCGACCTTTCGCAAATGACCCGCGTCAAAGCCAGCAAGCTGGTCCAGAAATCGAAAGGTCGACTGTGTTTGCGTATTCATACCGATGTTTTGGGCGAGATAGTCACCCGTCCGTCGGTGCAAAAGTTACATGCCATTTCGCGGCGGGCGTCGCGGTTTGCCGCGGGCGCGTTCACTGCGGTGATGAGCCTGTCCACCGCCGCATACGCCCAATCGCCTAACACCAGCACTCCGATCAATGACGATCCTCCCGTCGCCGAACAACCGTTGGCCCAGGACCCGCCCAATGGCGAAGGCGAGACCCCGGTTCCGATCGCGATGGGCGGCGTGATGGTGCGCATGCCGTATCGACAGCCGCTGGTCCGGGCGGTGGATGAAGGCAACTTGGACGAAATAGATCGACTCTTGGCGAGTGGCGAAGACGTAAATCTGGCGGAAGATGACGGCACCACCGCCCTGGAATTAGCCGTCGGTCACGGAAATGTTGAAATGGTTCGGCGACTGATCCGGGCCGGGGCTAGTGTTACCCAAACTGACGAAGATCATCGGGGGATCTTGTTTGCATTGGATAGCGAAAGCACCGTGGAATTGGTCCAAATGCTGGTCGGTGCCGGCGCCAATGTCAATCAGGGCGATGGCGATGGCGAAACGCCGTTGATCCAAGCCGCGGAATGGGACAACCAAGAATTGATCCAAGCCT
>JBDSEC010000403.1:0-4471 GCA_039920205.1 Pyrinomonadaceae bacterium | reverse complement strand
GCGCCAATGCCGGAATGGCTTCGGCCGCTAACTGAAAGCGGGACGCGCCGCCGGTGTGATGCAAGATCCGTCCCTCACTGTCCAATACCACCTGATATGATCCAGCCTCGCGCGGTACGGTCGCGAGTTCGTTTTCTAGAAGTTGGGCTAAACCGAAATCGAGCACTAACATACCGCGCCGGGCGCCGGCCAATCGAAGCGGTAGGTAATACCGTACCCCGCCATCACGAATGGGGTTCGACAAAAATGGCCCGTCTGGAGGTTGGTCCCACGCCGCAAGAGCGATCGGGATCGATCCCATCGAGGTTCCGGTATCCAGTTTCAGTCTTCGTTCGCTGTTCGCGGAAACGTCGCCTCTGAATAACGGCAGATGATCGCCCCCAAAACAATAGAGCGCACGCAGGTCGCCACCGGTCGCGGTATCAAAATTCTCGAGTTGCTCGACCAATGGCGTGGGTATTGGTTGCGCCGCGCCCGACAGTTCGGTTGATCGTTCGTGGCTGGCCGCATCCTGCAACTGCGACGATGAACCCAGCACGCGCAGCAATTGTTCACGGCGGACCAACTCGCCGCGGATGCGGGCCGCCCTTTCCTTGGTTTGGCGTTCCAGAGAACGATCGAAACGCGCGACCGAGCGCTGGCGATTGACCCCATACAACACGCACGACAAAAGCAACGCCGGCAAACAGCCGAACACTAAAAAGACGAGCAGAATTCGCTGACGAATTCCCATGGGTAATCGGTACCAAGACGGAAGTGGAACAGTTGGTTCGTGGTGATCAACGGCGACCGGGGACGCGGACCGCGAATACCGAAGCGAACTTTAACGCGTGGCTACTAAGATTTTGAGACTCAACCGCCGCGGTGCGAATTGTATTTTAGCTGGACGGAAATTGCACGGGGAAAGCAATTAATAATGAATAATTAATAGTTAATAACGAAGATGCGATTGGATTGGGGGAAGTCAGTACCACTTGCGGTAGCGGGTGGCTTTCTTACTTCTTTTACCGTCGGGTTCCGCCTTCGAGACTAGCCCACCCGCTATTGCAGGTGATACTTACCTCCCTGGCGAACGACCACGTACCCAGGAAAAAACCCGCCGCGTGGGCGAGCCCTTCCCCCTTTTCCCGCCTGATTTGCGGAACGCTACCGCTTGGTATGATGCCGCAATTTGGGACCCTGGCGGGAAACCTCGGACCCGTTACGGCTGGATCACCTTGCCTTCGGCGTCGTAAACCGTCACGTCCCCGAACGGCTGTACCTGATCCTTGACCTTGGCATAATCCCCCACGATCACGATCGCCGCGCGATAGGAATCAAAGTATTTCGCCGCGGTCTGTTGAATATCTGTGGTGGTCAGCGCGTCAATGCTCGGCCGGAATTTCTCGATGAAATCCCGCGACAGGTGGTAGGTGTAGATCGACGCTATTCGGCCGGCCAAGCCGTTCTGGCTAGCCAATTCGGTCGAAAAACCGCCCTTGGCGTAGGTCTTGGCCGAAGCCAATTCCTCGTCCGTTACGGGCGCGACGCGCATACGGTCTAATTCATAGAACATTTCCAACAGCGTAGGCCCGGTCACTTCATTCCGCACCGACGCCGAAACCAGAAAGTATCCCGAGATCGCTTGCGTATTTGAACCGCTGTTGGGCGCGTAGGTGTAACCCTTCTCTTCACGAATGTTCTTGGTCAGTCTTGAATAGAACGATCCGCCATAGATCGAATTTGCGGTCCGTAACTTAAAGTAATCAGGGCTTTTACGGGGAACGGTCACGTTTCCCAGAAAAATGGTGCTCTGGATCGAGCCGGGCCGGTTTACAAAGTAAATCTGACGCTTGTCGCGGGTTGGTGGCGTGGGCGTTTCTGGGGCCGCCAGATCCTTTCGGGCCCACGATCCGAAGGCCTTTTCAACCTGCGCCAGCGCCGTCGCGGGGTCGAGATCACCGACCAATATCAGCACCGCATTGTTGGGTACATAATATTTCGCGGTAAAAGCCTTTAAGTCGTCGCGGGTCAAAGCCGCGATCGACTTTTCATCGGCGACCCCGATGCTGTACGGGTGCTTACCATAGATCGCCTGAATGAAACGTTCGTTGGCCAAGAAGTTCGGGTTCGAACGCGCGCCGCGGATCTGTTGGATCGAATTGTCCTTGGCCTGCGCCACCTCGGCCTCGGGGAACGACGGGTGCTGAACGACATCGCTGATCAAGTCGAACAACTGCGGGGCGAATTCGGACAGCGCGTTGGCAAACAACGTGGTCCCGTCGGGATTTGCGGCCAAACCCAATCCACCACCGACCGAGCGCAACTCTTCCTTGATCTGCTTGCCGGAACGCCGGTCGGTACCTTCGTTCGCCACCAGGGCCGACATGGCCGCGATCCCGGCGTGCCGGTCGCTTTCCGTCGCCAAACCGGCGCCCAGCACCAACTGCGCGGTAACCTTTGGCACATTCGCTAACGGGGCCATTACCACGGTCAAACCATTGGACAGCTTCTGTTCCGTGATCTTGGGAAGAACGATCGGCCGCGACGGTCCGGGCTCGGGTGGAGTTTTCTGTTGCGCTACCGCCGGATCTATACCCAAGGAGAGTATCGTCAGGCAAAAGGCGGTCCAGGCCGCCCAGGATCTTTGTACTTTGCGTTTCATTATTGGTTAGCTCCTTTCGGGGCCGGTATGCGAGCGATCACCGTGCGATTACCCGGCACCAGATACTTGGCCGCAGCGGCTTTGACTTGATCCGGCGTCACCCGTTCAAAGGGCTCTAACAAAGTATTGATCTGCTTCGGGTCGTCGCGGAATAGGGCCAGCACGCATAACAGGTGCGCACGTCCAAAGGCCGATTCGATCTGGTTGTAAAAATTAGAGCGATAACGAACCTTGGCGTCCGCCAGTTCCTTGGCGCTGATCCCGGTTTTCTGTATCTCGGCCAAGACGGTATCCATCTCTTTGACGATAACGTCGGCGGTCTGATCGGGCTTGTAGGTTGACCGCGTTGTCATCAACATTGGCCCCGAGTAATCGAATTCGTTCCCGCCGTAATTCAACGCGCCGGTCAGGTCTAGGCTAAGTTCCTTTTCCTTGACCAAGCGTTGATAGAAGCGCGAGCTTTCATCACCCTGAAGGATCAGACTGAGCAATGCCATCGGGGCAAAGTCGGGATTGGACTGCACCGGCATGTGATAACCGGTGACCAGGGCCGGTAACGTGGCCATTTGATCCGGCTGGGTAACACGTTTTTCTTGCGTCTGCGCCGGTTCGGTAAGATCCATCTTGGGCGGGTCCGGTTGGCGCGGAATGCCGGCGAAATGCTTTTCTATCATTGCGCGAACTTCCGCGGCGTTCACATCACCGACTACCGTCACCACCGCATTGTTCGGCGCGTAGTAGGTCTTGAAGAATGACCGCACATCGTCGATGGTCGCGGCGTTCACGTCATGCAGATCGCCATATCCGTCGTGAGAATTGGCGAAGTTCTGAAAGGCATTGCCCCACAGATGCGCGAACTCGAAATTCTGGTACGGCTGATTCAAAACGTTGACGCGAATCTCTTCACTGACCACATTCTGTTGGTTAGTCAGATTTTCCTGACTAACATCCAGGGAACGCATGCGATCCGATTCCAGCCACAGGGCCAACTCGACGCGGTCGCTGGGCAACGTTTCGTAATAATTGGTGTAATCAAAATCGGTATGCCCGTTGGTGTCACCCCCGTTCGCTTCGATATAGCGCACGTGTTCGAACTTTTTGATGTTGGCCGAGCCCTGAAACATCATGTGTTCGAACAGATGGGCAAAGCCAGTGCGGCCCTTGGGCTCAACCCGGGAGCCGACGCTGTAATAAACGGAGACGTCGGCTACCGGCGCCGAGTGATCTTCAGAGATCACCACGCGCAAGCCGTTCGCTAGTTTGAAATAGACCACGGGAATTTCCAGTGGCTTGGCCCCGATCGGTCCCGGCATGATGATGATCATTAATGCCAGACAAAGCAAAATAACTACGGGTTTAGCTAAGATACGCATAATTTGAACCTCGCTTTGCGAAAGTGGGCCCCCCCGGGCACCCACGAAGGAACTGGTTTATTGAGGGAATCTACGCCCGCGGCGCTGGGACCGTTTCCAGTAAGTGACGAGAGACCGTAGGCGTGTGACGGAGGGCCAATATCGTGGATGGGCCGAAGTATCCTTAGTAAGCGTCCGACGCCAATTTCCGCAATTTGCCGAGCCCGGCTACAGCTTATGTTGAAACCAAAGGGCAAGCATTTCAGCCAATTCGACATGCGCCGTCAGTATATCCGTAGCATGTTCGGTCCCGGGCACTTCCATCGTTTGTGCGGTCTGGCTTTTCTTGGTCAGTTCACCAAAGAAACCTTCCAATGATTTGGCTCGTTCTCGGGTCGATTTGACGAAGAGCCAAGCGGCGCCGCTGCGGTCGATCTGGTTGATAGATTCCTCGCCAAATGATCCCGGTGAAAGG
>JBDSEC010000402.1:0-17420 GCA_039920205.1 Pyrinomonadaceae bacterium | reverse complement strand
CGGTGTCGTTGCCCTCACGTTAGGTAAGGACGAAACCGACTCGCAGCCGTGAATACTATGCTTGGCTGACCAGCGTGTCAAAGCATTCTCAACACCGCGCCAAAACACGCCAAAACTAGCCTTCGCTGGCTTCGGTCTCCGCGGTTTCTTCCGCCGGAGCAGCCGTTTCCGCGGTCACGGTTTCCACCGGAGCCGCCACCACATTGGGTTCGCCGCCGGTAGTGACGCTGACCGGCAGTTCGACGCTGACTTCGCGGTGCAGTTTTATCGTCACCGTGTACTCGCCCGTCGATTTGATCGGTTCGGCCAAGCTAATGCGCTTGCGATCGATCTCGTAACCCTGGGCTTTCAGTTCTTCGGCGATATCCATCGTCGTGACCGAACCATAAAGCAAACCGTGTTCGCCGGCCTTGCGGTCGAAAACCAACTTTACGCGGCCTAATTGCTCGGCCTGCGCGGTTGCGGTCGAACGCTCGCCCGCCTCTTTCTTCAAGAGCGCGGCCCGTTCCTGTTCGATCTGATTTACGTTGCCCTTGGTCGCTTGCACGGCCAATCGGCGCGGTAGCAAATAGTTGCGCGCGTAACCGGCTTTGACCTTGACGATCTCGCCGCGGGCGCCCAAATGTTCGATATCTTCCCGTAGGAGGACATTAGTAGTTGCCATGATCTTGTTTCCTCCTTTTCCTTAGTCCGTAGCGAAGGGAAGCAACGCGATGTTGCGCGCCCGTTTGATCGCTTCGGTTAACATCCGTTGGTGCGTCGCGCACGAACCCGAAATGCGCCGCGGCATGATCTTCCCCCGCTCGGGAATGAAGTTCGCCAGTAAACGCACATCCTTAAAATCGATTATGTCGATCTTTTCGCGGCAAAAGCCACACACTTTGCGCCGGTGAAATCTGCGTCCACCGCCACCGCGGCGATCGCCACCGCGATCGTTACGATCGTTGCGGTCATTGCGCTCGAAATTACGCGGTCCACGCGGTCCGTCGTTGTCCCGATCGACCAGCGGGTTATCAATATCATCAAATCCGTTTGCCATAATATTTCCTCTCGCCCGGCCGGGGAGACAAAGTACTGCTTTGTTTCCGTGACCGGCGAATAGCGGTAACTATTCCGCTGCTGCCTCCGTTGGCGCCACATATCCGGGCCGCTTGCTGGCCTTGCGAACGCGTTTCGCTTTGAACTTGTCGGCCCGGCGACGGTCCAGATCAACCCGCACGGTGATGTACCGCATGATCTGATCGTTGACGCGCATGCGGCGCTCGAGTTCGGCGATCTCGCTGCCGTTGCCGGTCAATTCGAACAGCACATACTGTCCTTCATTCACCCGGCCAATGGGATAGGCTAATTGGCGCCGGCCCATGATCTCGGCTTTGACGATCTCTGCCCCTTGCGAGGTGACGATCTGCTGCAAACTGGTCGAAAGTTGGTTCAGATCGTCCTCCGCCATGGTCGGCGCGACGATAAACACCACTTCGTAAGTACGTTTTTCCAAAATCATCCTCCTTCTGGATGTCTAGCCACGCTCTGGTTAATGCAAGCGCAGCAAGAAGGTTGTTCATTGCCGGTCGTATGGTTAAACCCAACGCCGGTCAATCTGTTTTCAAGTCAAAAACTAATTAAATTCCGCCATCGCCCGTTCGATCCCGTCCGTCAGCACCGTCAAGACGGCGGCCGTGGCGCGGTCCAAAATGTCGGGCAAAGCGGCGCGTTCGTTACGCGAAAAATCTTCCAAGACAAACCGGGCCGCGTCGCCGATCGGATGTTCGGGCTGAATACCGATCCGCACCCGGATGAATTCGTCGGTACCGCAACGCGCGATGATCGACTTCAATCCGTTGTGACCACCCGCGGAACCTTTCGGCCGTAACCGGATGGTTCCGAACGGCAGGGCCAGATCATCAGAAATGACGATCAGATCCCGTCCGGTCGAAAAAGCTTCCAACTTCGCGATCAAACAAGCAACGGCCTCGCCGCTGATGTTCATGTAGGTCTGCGGCTTGACCAGTTCGACCGATTCACGCGCCAGCACCGCACGTCCGACTAAAGAACGGCAATCCTTGCGTTTGACGGTCGCCCGCGCCGATGCCGCCAAATGGTCGACCAGCATGAAGCCCAGGTTGTGGCGCGTCGTTTCGTATTCGGCGCCGGGATTGCCCAACCCGACCAATAACCGCATGCTTGCCTCTCAAAGAACGTGATCCGGACGAGACTATTCCGCGTCGTCCGGCTTGCCTTTGCCGATGACTTCCGGCTCGGCGCTCGCTTCCTCAGTGACCGCTTCTTCTTCCGGCTCTTCGCGCAACATCCCGACCGAAGCCACGAGCGTTTCCGGCTCGTCCAGGAATTCCAGTCCTTCTGGAACGGAAATATCCGAAAGGTGCAGCGATTCGCCCACTTCCAGACTCGTCACGTCCACCTCGATAAAGTCCGGAGCCTTCCTCGGGTCGCATAACACTTGCACGTCGTGGATCACCTGGTCCATGAAGGCGCCTTCGGTTTTCATCCCCACGGCCGTGCCGGTGAAATGGATCGGAAGACGCATTTCGATCTTTTCGCCCGAAACCAAGCGACGCAGATCGGCGTGGATCAAACGGCCGCGGATCGGATCCAACTGGCGGTCCAGGAACATCACTTCGGTGGGACCCTGTCCCGCGATCTCCAAAGTAAAGATGGAGTTGTAGCTGCTCTCGGAACGCAGGATCGCAGCCAGATCGCGCAACGGCGCCACCGCCGAAACGCTCCCGCCGTCACCGCCGTAGATCACCAGCGGCACTCCGCCCGCCGCGCGCACGCGGCGTGAATCATTCTTGCCCCGGCCCGCGCGCAATTCCGCTTGCACAATAATTTCTTGTTTTTCTGCCATGATAATTTTCCCTGTCTTAAATGCATTCGGCGGCCGTCATTCAACGGTCAGCCAAGTCGAAAAAACGCCCTTCCCGGCTTGCGCCCGGAACGGTGACTTGAAAGCGGACTGCTGAACGCCGGCCGCCGAATGCTGACTACCCGAAAAAGTGTTTGCCCTCCGCTAAACGAAGAGCGAGGAAACGCTAGTTTCCTCATGGATCGACTTGATCGCTTTCGCCAACAGCGGAGCGATGCTCAAAACCTTGATCTTACTTAACTCCCGCGCGTTTTCCGTTTGCGGGATCGTGTTCGTAATTACGATCTCTTGTATTTCCGAAGCGGCCAAACTTGCTACCGCCTGTCCCGACAAAACCGCATGCGTAAAGCAGGCGTGGATCTGCGCCGCGCCGGCTTCGCGTAAAGCCTTGGCGACTTTGCAGAGCGATCCGCCCGTGTCGCACATGTCGTCAATTATCAAACAATTCCGGCCGTTGACGTCACCGACCACATTCATCACTTCTGCCACGTTGGCTTTTTCGCGGCGCTTATCGCACAGCGCCAACTGGGCCGGTTCGCCGCTGGCCGAGGTCAACCGCTTGGCATACGCCCGGGCACGTTCGGCGCCGCCCGTATCCGGCGCGACCACCGTCAAGTGCGACAGCGGATTCGCCTGGTAATGCGACGTAAAAACCGGCGCCGCGTATAAGTGGTCCACCGGTATGTCAAAGAAACCCTGGATCTGCGCGGCGTGCAGGTCTATCGTTAATACCCGATCCGCGCCCGCGGTGGCGATCAAATTCGAGACCAGCTTGGCCGCGATCGGTACCCGCGGGCGATCTTTCTTGTCCGAGCGCGCGTAACCGAAATACGGAATGACCGCGGTAACCCGTTCGGCCGAAGAACGCCGGAACGCATCCAGCATCACCAACAGTTCCATCAAATGTGGATCGGTCGGCGGGCACGTCGGCTGCACAATGAAAACATCGGCGCCGCGAACGTTCTCTTCGATCTGGAAATTGAACTCGCCGTCCGAAAATCGTTCGGTCAACGCGCGGCCCAGATCGCAACTCAGATAATGGCAGATCTCGTCCGCCAATTGGCGATTCGCGCTGCCGGAAAAGACCTTTATTCCGCCGGTGGTTCCCATAAGTTCCGTGACAAGTGGCTGACGAACAAGTAGCGGGCTCTAATAGCTAAGCAACGACTCGTGACCAAACACCTGTCACTGGAAAAAAGTTGGCTGGGGCGGAAGGATTCGAACCTACGAATGCCGATTCCAAAGACCGGTGCCTTACCACTTGGCGACGCCCCAGCAAAAAATGGTTTCAAACGGGATCCACGACCGGCTCCGCGCGTATGCCCGTGCGCAGGCCCCCCGTGCGCAGGCCCAATGCCAGTTCGTATTCCGACCGCGACAAAGTCTCGGCCGCCAAAACTCTGTCCCCGGTTTCCGACCGAATTGCTTCGACCGCCGCGTCTCGCGTTTCGGCGTCCCTAAAGACCCCGTAAACGCTGGCGCCGCTGCCACACAACATCGCGAATTCAGCACCGTGACGAAGCAATAATTCCCGCGCCCGCGCGATCGCGCTATGCTGTTCCAGCACCGCCGGTTCAAAATCATTCCGCCACTCTGGGCGCGGAAATATCCCCAATTTCAAAGACTTTGGGGAAACAGTGAGGATACTTTCCTGAAAATCCTTTGTCAAGGCGCTTGCCTCAAGCGCAGCATACGCCGCACCAGTATGAACCGTGACGTCCGGGACAACGATCAGCAAAGGCAAAGTCGGGGCATCTTCCAACGGCTCGATTTGGTCCCCCAGACCAGTGCCGCTCGCCGTCCCGCCCGTGAGAAAAAAGGGGACGTCTGCGCCCAATTCGCGTCCAATATCGGCCAGATCCGTCGTTTTGCGATCGAGGTTCCAAAGCCGCGACAATCCGATCAATGCAACGGCGGCATCAGACGATCCACCACCGAGTCCACCGGGGGCGGGAATGTCTTTTTCCAGACGAATATTCGCACCCGCAGTTACCCCAAAACGCTCGCGCAGCTTCACGGCTGCGCGCACGACGAGATTCGACTCGTCAACCGGAATCCCTGGTGTATCACAGGTCAGGACGATCCTCTCATCGTCCCGCTTTTCAAACGTCAGCGAATCATGCAGGGAGATACTTTGAAAGATCGTCTCGATCTGGTGATAACCGTCAGGCCGTTTGCCCAATACCTGCAGCGACCAATTGATCTTGGCGAAGGCGGGAAGGCGCAGGGTGTCAGGTGCCGGGTGCCGGGTGTCGGGCGCCACGTCAGAACCCCAACCGTCAGGGCGGGGGCCATCAGACGCCACGGCAGAACCCCAACCGGTAGGGTCGGGGGCGACCTGAACAGGCCTCTTTGGCGTGTTGCGCGACAGACTAACAGTCAGTCGTACGCTCAGGTCAGTACCACCTGCGATAGCGGGTGGGTATGCCTGAGCATTGACCTGTCTCTTGGCCAAGGGCTTTTTCTCCATAGTCCTACGGCCGTGATAGAAACCAATAGCTAATCGTTCCGGCTGAAGCCGGGGCTACAAACAACACAAAAGCGGCCCACCTCTCATCACTGAAAGCGCAGGCCGCTGAAACTAAAATTTCGTTTGCGTTACCGCGCCAAGAAAAGCTCGGTAAAGAATATACGTCCATCGGCCGCAGTGGCAATGCCGATCGCCGAACTGGTCCACATCGGGCTCAACATGTTTTGACGGTGCAGCGGCGATTCCATCCACTTTTCCACGGCGAACGCCACGGGATCATCATAACCCTGATTGTAGGCGATATTCTCGCCCATCGCTTTCCAGCCATGAAGGCCCAGAACCTTTAACCTTTCATTCGCCGTCTTACCGTCCGGGCTAACGTGATTGAAGAAACCCTTGGTCGCCATGCTCTGCGAATGCATCCGCGCTGCCTGCAGTAACAGCGAATCCAAGACCAGCGGTTTTAAGCCCTTTTTCGCGCGTTCGGCGTTGATCAATTCTAACGCCCGAGTTTCCAAGGCCGAGGCCGCGCTCATTGCCGGAACGGGAGCCGCACTGACGGGAGCCGCCGGAGCCGGCGCTACCGAATGATTCGTTTCCAACAGGACGAGCCTCGGACGGAACGGTCGCGGTAACGCTGCACGCTCGGACGTACCCACCAGACGCGCCATCGGATGGGCGTAATTGGTGGTGGCCGGTGTCGGCATCGGCAGTTTCACGCCGACAAACGCAAACATCACCGCGGTGCTGCGTACTTGCGCCGAAGCCTGTGAAACGAAAAGGCCGGAAAGCAAAAATAAGAAGGTGATAAGTGAGACCCGCAGATTACGGGCAAAGACGTAGGAGCGAACGTTCGGGGACATATTACCTCACTTCGGTAGCCGAACGATCTCTCCCCTTTCGGGTCGAGACTCTGGCTTTGCGAGCCCGCATCGCTGCGGGGGTGCCTTTAATCGGTGAGCTGTTGCTCCGATTAAGTTGTAGATCCAGCCGGGCTTTTTACCCGGGACGAGATCAGTTTTAGCAAGCTAGTCGTCTATCAACAGGGTACAAAACGCCCCAAATTCTAACTAAAACGACACAAAATACGAAAGAACCCGGTCGGACGACCGTTAGAGAATCAGGCAACAAACGGATTAAACACCTTTTAAGCATACCTGTCAATAGTTTTATTCATAATTTTTCGGTGGATCCGCGAGTGATACCTTCGTTGTTGTGAGATACACTCAATTCTCGCGAACTGGCCCAATTCAAGACACAGCTCGGCTGCTGACCAGCGCGGTGAGGCTTGCCTCACCGGAGCCCAAAATGAGTATGCAGCTATGCCGCGAATTTTGCTTTTCGCATAGAAAAAGGGGAACAGGAACATTCGCGGCAAGCCGCACGGAGAGAAAACTGACCGGTGAGACAATCCTCACCGCACGGGTCAGCGGTCTAGCCGGTACGGGGTTGATCAATTATTCAGGCAAACGCGTCAATCGTATCCGTATCTGTTGAGTCCGGAACTCAAATCGTCGGCGGGACGCGAAAAACCGAATTTGCCGGGTCGTTGGCATTTAGTTACTTTCCGCCGGTCAACTGCCGCAGTTTCTGGGCGGTGAAATCGAAACCGGGGTTTAGTTCCAGCGCACGCCGAAAGCTCTTGATCGCCAATTCTTTATTGCCCATTGCTAGGTAGGCGTCACCCAGGCTGTCATAACCATTGGCAGAGTCGGGATAGGATTCGACATTAAGCTTGAAGATCTCGACCGCCTGGTCCAGCTTACCTGCGCCAATCAACCGATAGCCCAGTGTATTGATCTCGTTGGCCGTGTTTATCGGACTGGTTTTCGGGCTGGCTTTAAAGTCGCGGTACTGCTTGAGCACCTGCGGCAGATCGCCCGCGGCAAGCCCAGGTTCCAGCAGCGCAAAGTTCGACCGGTAATTCAAAATGGCATTAAGGGCCGGGTCGATATTGTTGAGGTAATCGACCGACCTCAACGGCGTAACCACATTTGGCGCGATCCACGGACGGTTATCCGTGGGATTCATCGTTTGCCACCAACGCGAAGCGACCGCGACAAACACTCCGCTGTTCGGCAGTCCAATGATCTCGTGATCGCCATAGAAATGGACCCGAGCGCCGGTCGGTTCACCTACAAAGATCGTGTTCGTGTACCGCTCTAACTCGGTAACTAAATTCTGCGCGGCCGAAAAGGTTCCTCGCCCGATCACGGTGAATAAGCGGCCTCGCTGATTTATCTTGGGTGACTTAATGATCTCCAACAGCAGCGGCATGTTGTAGGCGCTGTTACCGCCTTCGTTCAACCGCAGATCCAGAATGAACCGGTCGATCTCGTGCGAGTTCACAAACTCGAATACCCGCGCGGTAAAGGCGGCGATCGATTCGTCCGGCTGATTCGTCACGCTGCTGTATTGCACGTACATGGTCCGCGAGTCTTCCAAATACTGGAACCAGTATTTTTTGTCCGGCTTTTTGAGCCAGAGCGGCACGGTCGCCGTACTCTCGCCATTCATTTGGACCCACGAACGCGAGGGGTCCTCGCGGACCATACCGTCATGGCCCCGCTGTGGAACCGGCCCAGACGGAGTGAGTAAGATCGTCATTTCCTTGCCGTTCTTTTCCACTACGAACGAGGCGTTCTCCATATCCGAGATCAAACCCAGGGATTGCAGCACCTCGGGGATCGTCAGGAAGAATGGCACCCGCTGTTTAAAGGTCATCTCGTTGTCATGCGCCACCACCTCGCTCACCTTTTTATAGGCCTGCTCGGCCGGAGTATTTCCGATCTTTAGCACGCGCGCACCCACAAATTCAGCGTATTTCTTGTCGGCCGCTTTGATGAAGAGGCCGTCGGCGAAAAGGCAGAGCGTAAGCGGATAGATCCGAAACCTGACCTTCGGGTTGAATTGCGGATCGAGCGAAGTGTGACCGTCGCCGTCGCCGGCCATCGCCACGATCCGCATCAGCCCGACAATGATCTGATGCCGGGCCAATGACGGTATCTTTTCGTTCAGTTGGTTGACCGCAGTTTCGAACTGCTCGCGCGTCATCGAGTGAAAAAGGTTCTTATGGGTTTTCGGCATTTCCTGCGCCAGGTAGCGCAGATCTTCGCGCCACTGCGCCGCCTCTGCGTCAGTGACCGGGGCGGGTGTTTGAGCGTTCACCCCGGGCGAACAGCAAACAAGCAGAAGTAAAACACCACAAACGGTGATCGACAGAGAGATATTATCAAGGCGAATCATAGTTATTCTCCGTAGGTAAAATTGCGCGTCTCGACTTTATCGATCTTCGGTTAGATCAGTCTTGGACAAACCGCGGCTTCCTGGTATTTACCGGGGGTTTGCCCATGATCGCGCGCATCTCGCCCGGCGCGAGGCCGGTATGGCGTTTGAATAGTTTGGTGAAATGGCTCTGGTCGTAGAAACCGGCGTTCGCCGAGATCTCGGCCAAAGGCGCCTTTGACCACATTACCTGCCCGGCGGCCTGGTCCAGACGTAACCGCCTTACGTACTCGCCGATGCTGCAACCGTGATGGCGTCTAAAAACCTCGCTCAAGTGCGCCGAATGAACGCCTACTTGTGCGGCGATCTGTGCCAGCGGGATCGGCTCCGCAAAATGGCCGCGAATGAATTCGACGGCTTGGTCCAACCAAAGCGGCAGCTTGCCGGACGCCGGCGGCCCGGACTCTCGACGCGCCAAATGGGCAAGCAATTCTAGCGCCAAGCCTTCGATCGCCAGTTCGGATGCGGAATCCATGATGCGCGATTCCAAAACGGTGCGCGTCACCAATGAATTGAGGAAAATGTCTTGATAGCTGCCGACCTGGTCTAAAACACGGGAGATAGAGCGAATGTTTTCCAATCTGTCCGGTTTGACTTCGATAACCAGACCATGGATCCCTTCGCGTCCATAATCGTGCGTGTGATCCACACCCGCCGGCCGGACCAAAATGCTGTTGGGCCGGCAGTCGAATTCGCGGCCGATCAAATTGTCACGACCGCATCCACCCAAAGTCATGAAAATCGTGGTGTATTCGTGGCTATGTTTCGGGGTACGCATCAATGCGGGCTGGCGGAACTCGGTAAGGCGAAATCCACAGATATCGATGTCGTTCAGGCGGCTGACCGGATCAATTGGCTGATGCATGTCCAATGAACTCAACTTAGTGGTCAATTTATTCGATCATGTTGGTAACACCACGAATACGACGGTTGTGACGTGAAAGATCTAGCTAAGTGACCAACGGACTGATGTGGTGGGCGAGGCGCAGAATTCAAGGGAAAACGGAAAGTGGAAAATGGAGAGCTGTTAGCTGTGAGCCATCAGCTTTTAGCCAGAGGAACCCAGTCGCTACCGCTCCCGGTTCTGACTTCAGACATCGGTCGTCTGAGGTTTGCGATCGGCGAAAGCGCGTGGTCTACGTTGCGCGAAGCGTCTTCCTACCGTTTACCGTCTACCGTCTACTGCCTACCGCTTTGACGCTGTCCTTCACCGTCGTATGTGTCGAAACCATGATCTCCCAACCGCGACCGTTCTTCTTTTTCCGCCAGACGTTGAGGTATCTGGTCTGGAAGGTGAATTCTCGCTTATCTGGCGCCGTGCCGGACAGTTCCGCCAGACCAGTAACGATCACTGATTGGCCCACTTGCCGCGCGATCATTTCCGTGATCACGAACGACTTGACGGGGAACGAGGGCAGCGCGATGCCAGCTTTGTAAGTCATGACCGAACCGTCAAACTGGATCAGATAGGCTCCGTCGGCCATCATGTCATCCCAGTTCGTTTCGCCCTTAAGAACCCGAAGCCGACCCTCTTCTTCGCGGCGCAACACTTCAACCTCGGCCAGTGACGATTTCACTGGCTGGGCCACTGCGTTCGAAGCCGACTGACCCAACAATTTGTACGGGGCTAAAAAGATCAAAAACACCAGAACCAGAATTATGACGATTATCTTAACCATAGCGCCTCTCCACGGGCAGAGCTTGTTGCACGGGCGAAGCGTACGGCCAATTTGGGCCAATGAAAACGAAAATGTCGGGAACGGACAGTTGGTTGGAGCGGAAGGGGAAATTTCGGTCGCGAACCGAGCCGGGATCAGCCGACCGGTTTGCCCAAAACGTCGAAAAGTTCGCGTTTGTGGCCCGGGCTGAGCGCGAATTTAGCGCCGTCGTGAAGTTGGACTTCATGTTCGCCATTGAACATGGTGTGGAGTTCCTTAATGCTTTCCACATTGACGATGACCGACCGGTTCAACTGTACGAACCGCGCGGGGTCCAACTGGGCCTTCAACCCATGCAAAGTCTGCCGGACCGTAAAGCGCGATTTGGCGCAATGAAGATGCAGGTATTTGTCATCGGCCTTGATCCAATCGACCTCGGCAAATTTTACAAATACAATGCGGCCGTCTTGTTTGACTAACAGCCGCTCAGGATAGTTCGGCTTATGGGCGACGGCGTTCAACAATTCGCGGATCTGAAGCGATTGATCATCCATCGTGTGCGGATCACGCAACGTCTTCTTGGCGTGAGCTATCGCTGCGCCAAAGCGCTTTTGATCGAACGGTTTCAACAAGTAATCGAGCGCGTGAAACTCGAACGCCCGAATGGCATACTCTTCAAACGCAGTGGTGAAGACGATGTGCGGCATCTGCACCCGGTTCAGATTTTGCAACATGACAAAACCGTCCATCTCGGGCATCTGGATATCCAGAAAGACCAGATCCGGGCGATGTGCCTGTATCGCGCGCAACGCTGCTTTGCCGTTACCCGCTTCGCCGACGATGGTGATCTCTTCATCGTGTCGCAGCATCTCGCGAATGTATTCGCGGGCAAAGGGCTCGTCATCAACGATCAAGACTTTAATGGGAGATTGATTCATTTACATTCGTTAGCGGGCACGTTCGTTCACGCGTTCGGGCGCGCGTTCGTAGCCCCGCCTTTAGGCGGAATGTTGCAGAGCCAATTACTTCGAACGAACCGTGGTCCCGACGGTTCCGCCTAAAGGCGGGGCTACTAACGCGGGCTACAAATGCGAGAATTCCACCCAAATCGGCATCGTCAACTCCACTTGAAACCCGCCTCCGCTTAATTCCGCTACCTTCAGGTTCGCGGCCGGACCATAAATACTTTCCAATCGCGCGGCCACATTCGCGAGCCCGAAACTCGGTCCTTTCTTTTCGGCCAGCCGGTCGGACGGATCCCGCTCTGGCCCACTATTCTTTATCCGCAAGACCAAGGTTGGTCCGTTTCGTCTAGCCGCGATCTCGATATATCCCGGCCCGGAATAGGGCGAGATCCCGTGCTTGATCGCGTTCTCGACGATCGGCTGTGCGATCAGGTGCGGAACTTCAGCGTCCAACGCATGTGGGTCAATATCAAAGTCGACCGACAACCGGTCTTCGAAGCGAGTCTGTTCTATCTCTAGATAGCAGCGCAAGAACTCCAACTCCGCGGCCAAAGTTACCATCTGGTCATCAGAATGTTCCAGCGTTTGCCGCAGGAAATCACCCAACAGCGAAACCATCGTATTGGCGCGTTTAGGGTCTAGCAGGATCAACGACGAGATCGAGTGCAGCGAATTAAAGAGAAAGTGCGGATGCAATTGCATTTTCAGCGCGCTAAGTTGGGCGCGCGAAAGCTGGGCTTGGAGTTCGGCATTCTTCGCTTCCTCGGCTTGATAATTGCGAAAGAAGAGCAAAGCTTGAATGGAAAAGAAAGTCGGAAAATAGAACGATAGCAATGAATAGACCGATTGCAGCACCAACCCACGCCGAACGAACATCCAAAAAGACGGAATGGAAGCATAGAACCTTGGCTCCAGCCACCGGTTCACCGCGGCGTAGATTGAAGAATGTATTACCGTGATCAAGATACCGAACCCAAGATTTGCCGCAATGTGTAAACAATTCAATCGGCGGGGATCGATCGTGAACTTTCGAGCGAATAGGTAAAGCAAAGGCGAAAGGCTGCCCCACAAATATGCCATCAGCAGCGAGCTTCTCAAGATCGAAAGAAAGCTCTCCGAACGCTCGCCGCTGGCGCCACGGGAGATGAGGTAAAAGATGCCGGTAAACGCCAGCCCGACCACCGTCCAGATCAGGAACAGGGTCAGCGCCGTCCGCAAATTTTTCGGGCGTTTCATCACCTTGAACCATTTGAACACGAGATGCTCAAGCACCAGAAGTGATTGGCGTGACCGTGGCGATATTCGGCGTGAAGCGAGGGGAGCGTGGGGCGAGCAATGCCACGTCGCGTCAGCGATGCGGATAAGTTGCCACTGGCTTCAGCCAGTGGATAAGCCAGCACACGACCGGCTTTAGCCGAATTTTCTAAAAGTAATTACCTTTTGGCTTTAGCCCTTGCATGACCAAGCGGCACAGGCAGGTATCAATTCTAGGGCTAAAGCCACAGGGAAAGGCTTTTAATAGAATACGGCTAAAGCCGGTTCGTCTGCAGGCAACCACCAGCTGAAGCTGGTGGCAACTTATCCGCGCCGCTGGCGCGGCGTGGCCAATCCCGAAAAAAACGAAGAACCCGTCGCTATCGCTTCCGGTTCTGACACGGACGGAGCCGGCTAAAGCCGGAACTCCAAACGCTCAACCTCGCGGAGCGTCAGCCTACTGACTACTGTCTACTGTCTACTGTCTACTTCTTCTAAAGCCCGGCGATGATCGCCTCGGTGAACTCCATCGTGGAAGCCGTGCCGCCAATGTCGCGGGTCCACACTTTCCCATCAGCAAACACTTTCAACATGGAGGTTTCGATCCGTTCGGCCGCTTCGCGTTCGTCGATATACCGCAGCATTAGGATACCGCTTTGCAGCAGCGCCGTCGGATTAGCGATCCCCTGCCCCGCGATGTCCGGCGCCGAGCCGTGCACGGCTTCGAAAACCGCGCCCTGTTCGCCAATGTTCGCCCCGGGAACCAAGCCAAGACCACCGACCAACCCGGCACAGAGATCGGAAACGATGTCGCCGTACAAGTTCTCTAGCAACATGATGTCGAACTGTTCCGGGCGCATCACCAACTGCATACATGCGTTATCGATTATCTTGTCGTCGGCCTCGATCTGGGGATAACCCTCGGCGATCTTGCGGAAACAATCCAGGAACAGACCGTCAGACAATTTCATGATGTTCGCTTTATGAATGGCGGTTACTTTTTTCCGGTTCTCCGTCGTTGCATAGTGAAAGGCAAACTTAGCGATACGGGTCGAAGCTTTCTCGGTAATGATCTTGATACTTTCAACTACCCCCGGCACGACCACATGCTCGATCCCGGAGTAGAGATCTTCCGTATTTTCGCGCACCACCACCAGATCCAATTCGGGATATCGGCAGGGCACATTGGGCAACGCGCGGACCGGCCGCAGGTTCGCGTACAGATCCAGGGTCTTGCGCAATCCGACATTGACCGAGGTAAATCCCTTGCCGATGGGGGTCGTGACGGGGCCTTTTAACGCGATCTTATTGCGCAAGATCGAGTCCAAAAGCGCTTGCGGCAGAGTCTCGCCAAAACGTTCTAAGGCCTGCGCTCCGGCAAAATGTGTTTCCCACGTCACATCAACGCCCGAGGCCTCGATAATGCGCACAACGGCGGCCGCTACCTCGGGTCCGATGCCGTCGCCCGGGATGAGTGTTATGGTATGCTTTGCCATGAGTTTTCTGCCTTTCAAAGCGCGTTTGCGCGAAATAAATGCGGACGGATGTCACCTGCTAGCATAAGAGACCCGCCAACAAAGTACAAAGGTGCGATAAACCAGACCAGGACTTTGAGCAGCAGGGTGTGAAGAAGATGCGTTCTTCGGAAGTTATCATTATTGGTGGCGGCGTCATCGGTTTAGCGATCGCCCGTGAGTTAGCAAAACGCGGGATCAAGCCGGTCACGGTCATGGAACGCGGCGAGTTCGGGGCCGAGGCTTCGGCGGCCGCGGGCGGCATGTTGGCGCCGCAGGCCGAGGCCGACCGGGCCAACGAATTCTTCTATCTCGGCACAGCAAGCCGCGATCTTTACCCGAATTGGGCCGCTGAATTAGAAAGCGAAACGGGAATAGATGTTGGATTCGAATCGACCGGGACGCTGTATTTAGCCTTCACCCAATCGGCCGCTGCGGAACTTGATGTTCGTTACCGCTGGCAAAATGCGGCGGGTCTAGCCGTCGAACGATTGACTGCTGCGGAAATTCTCCAGCTAGAACCAAATGTTTCACCAAATGTGGTAGGCGGCTTACGCTTTCCGTTGGATACGCAGGTCGAGAATCGTTTGTTAGTAAAGGCTTTGATCCTGGCTTGCCGGCAGTTGGGCGTGAAGCTGTTGCGGAATACCGAAGCCGTCTCGATCGATATAGAGGGTGAAAGGATCGGAGGGGTTAGTTCACGTACCGAAAAGTTAGCCGGTAACGCGGTGATCGTGGCGGGCGGATCATGGTCGTCGTTGATCCCCTTTTCTGATGGGCGCCGGTCGCCAGTCGTGATTGAACCCGTACGCGGACAGATGCTCTGCTTCGAAACTGCCGATAACTTTGCGCAGCACATTATTTATAGCCCGCGCGGCTATCTGATCCCACGGCTTGATGGTCGCGTGCTGGCCGGATCGACCACGGAAATGGTGGGTTACGATCCGTCAGTTAGTGACCGTGGTTTGGTCTCCATAATGTCGCAGGCGAGCGAGATCTCGCCCGCCGTTAGCGAACTGAATATGACCGATCATTGGTCGGGGCTTCGTCCACGTTCGGCCGACGGGTTACCCGTGGTAGGTGCGGTTGACCGGCTGCCGGGTCTTTTTTATGCTACCGGTCATTATCGGAATGGCATCCTATTGGCTCCGATCACGGCTCAGGCATTGGCCGAAGAATTTACCCTGGGGCAGAAACTCGAGCTGATGCGGCCTTTCGGACCCGAACGATTTGATGCAGATCCAATTGCGGCCAACATCGCGCACAACGGTAATTAATTCACGTCGATCATTATTGATGAAAATGCTGATACCTAGCTTCTCGAACCTGATCCTGCTGGTCACCTGCGTGGTGCTGATAGCTATCCCGCTTAATGCGCAATCGACCACCGGGCCATCCAAGACCGGAGCCGAAACTAAGTCCCCAACCGCCGCCGAATTGTTTACCGAGGCGGATGGTTATCTAGAAAAGAAATATGCTGAATTTCGGACGGCCAAACGGCCGTACAGCGACGAACTGGCCGAACAGACCAAGAACGAACAGCGCTCGTTGGCGAAAAAGAACGCGGAAATTCTCGCGGCGCGAACCACGCCCGCCGGCGATGATCTCTATTATTTGGGGCATCTCTACGATCTGGCCGGCGATGCTGCGAAGGCCCTAACCGCCTACGAACAATTTCTGAAACAGATTCCGGCAGGCAGCAGCGATAAAGTGCAAGAGACGCGGGTAACTTATTTGCGCTTTGCCGCCGAGGCGGAACAGTTCGTCGAGGCCGAACGCACGTTGGCGGCGTATCTGGCCGCGGAACCAAAGCGGCCTGATCAGCGGTTCCGTGCGGAAAAGTATTTGGCCCAAGCGTATGTAAAAGCCGAGAAGAAAGACCAGGCTATGTCGCACGGCCGCGCGGCCTATGACGCGGCGATGGCTTTGCCCTTTGCGACACCCGATGACCGCAACACGAAGGTAGAAGCCTTGGCCGTGGCAGGTTCTTTACTGGCAGAGTTGATACAGGACAAGACTTCCGAAGCCGCCGCGCGCGATTTCTGGCGCGAGCTGGTCAACTACTCGGTCGCATTTTCGTCAGCCAAGCTTTATCGCGCGGCCAGCACCGGTTTGACCGACGCCGGCGAGCCGGACGACATCGTTCGCCTGGGGCCGCCGTCGGCGGACGCGTCGTTGATCGTGCCCGAGATCTCGATCAAAGAATGGATCGAACAGGAACCCGTCACGATGACTAGCCTGCGCGGGCGGGTGGTGTTGCTGGATTTCTGGGCGCATTGGTGTGGACCGTGTATCAAGGTTTTTCCCAAGTTGGCGAGTTGGCACAAGCAGTACGGATCGAAGGGTCTCACAATTTTAGGGGTCACGGAATATTACGGCCAGATCCGGGGCGAGACCGCGACGGTCAAGGCTGAACTGGCCTACCTAAAACAATTCCGCAAACAGCACAAAATACCGTATGGATTCGCCGTCGCGGATAACGAAGATAACGACGTACTCTTTGGCATCCAATCTATCCCCACGGCCTTTTTAGTGGATAAGCACGGCCGGGTACGGATGATCACCATTGGCGCGAGTGACCAAGAAAGCGAAGCCTTGCGGGGCGCGATCGAGAAATTGTTGGCGGAGAATTAGTCGTTTGCCGGCATCGAATCGGAGTACACCGACGTCGCGTGCAATTGACCAGGCGCGAAGGGCCGCACGGCAGAAACCCGACCGTCAGAAAGGGTGCCGCAGAGTGGGGGAGAGACTGCGTTTACAGAACAACCACCCCGGGGACGCGAGCGTCCCAACTCCACGGGCTGAAGCGCCGTGGCAATTTACCTGGTCCAAGGAGGGGAGCTTGGCGGCCGAAGCGGCCGGCCCGGCCATTTGGCGGCATCGAATCGGAGCTCGCGGGCGTCAAAGCGTTCCGGAAGATGCGGGTTGCGGATAAAACATTTGCTATAATGACAGCTGACCTGAAGTGATCAATTTATAACTTTTCCGCAGTTCGTAGTTTATTGGCTTTTATGCAGGGTCTCTCGTTTTACAACATGTTCGTGGCATTTGCCGGCGGTTTGCTTTCATTTCTGTCGCCGTGTGTTTTGCCACTTGTGCCCGGATATGTTTCGCTTATTTCCGGCGTTAGTATCGACCGGCTAAAAGGCGAAGACGGATCGAAATCCGCCGCGCGGATGGCTGTCATCACCAATTCCATCGCCTTTAACGTTGGGCTGTCGTTGATCTTTCTGGCGCTGGGCGCGGCGGCCGGTTTGGTCGGCGCGGCGGTCACCAACAACATCTGGGTGCGCATTATTGGCGGCGTCGTGATCATCGCGTTTGGCTTTCAGTTGATGGGGGTCTTGAAGATCCGCACTCTTTATAAAGATACGCGGATGTTCGGCCAGC